>CABZJG010000090.1 GCA_902525995.1 Paracoccaceae bacterium
TGCAATGCAGGACGCCCATCGGCGCTGGTTTGAAAAAGACCTGCCAGCGGATGTGCGCTATGCCAATGTCTCGGACGACTGGCACGGTATTGCGCTCAGCGGGCCGCAATCACGCGCCCTGCTTGCGCGCATCACCCGCGCGGATGTCTCGGCCGAAGGCTTTAAGTTTCGCGACCTGCGCGAGGGGTTCGTTGGCGGCGTGCCGGCGCTTGTCAACCGCATCAGCTTTAGCGGCGAGTTGGGCTATGAAATTTATTGCAAGCCGCAATATCTGCTGCGTTTGGCCGAAGCCATCGAAGAGGCCGGCGCAGATCTGGGTTATCGCTGGTACGGGGCGCGGGCCTTGATGTCGCTGCGGCTTGAAAAAAGCTGGGGCGCATGGGCGCTGGATTATCGCCCCGATTTCAATGCGGTTGAAAGCGGACTGGACGGTTTTATCAACTGGCGCAAAGAGTTTGTTGGCAAAGCCGCCACTGAAGCGGTGCGCTCGGCGGGCGCTGCACGTAAATTGGTGACGCTGGTGGTGGATGTGGACGGCATTGATGTCAGCAATGATGAGGCCATTTTGCACGGCGGCAAGGCCGTTGGCTATGTCAGCTCTGGCGGCTATGCGCATCATGTCGGCAAATCCATGGCCATGGGCTATATAGACGCTGATCATGCAGCAGCCGGCAACACGTTACAGGTGGAAATTCTGGGCCAGTTTTATGATGCCGAAGTGCTGGGCGCGCCGCTATACGATGCCAACGGGGCCAAGATGCGCGCCTGATGCGCGCATATATTCGCTGTCAGCGGGCGCTTTGTGGGACTTGCAGCCGCAAGTTTACTTCTGGATTGCCGCCAAAATCAACAAAATCAAAAAGGCGGAAAAAACCCAGTTTCCGTTGCTGGACTGGACTGTTTCCTGCGCAATCACAGTGGGTTCCATTTTAGGTTCCGCAGTGCCGCCGGCAAATCCGGTATGGGCGACGGTAGCAAAGGCCAGAGCAAGAGCGATTTTTTTCATGGGGTCCTCAAAACTATCAAAAGAGCTGCTAGGGCGCAGTGGTCGTCTTCACCGACTCACCACAGTTGCCCAGAGTGTAAAACAACAGATAAAATGCTGAAAACAGCTATCACAATTAGTTGCCTATGATGTCAAATTAGCAACACCTGAGTGCCCACTTTGGTCATGCCGAAAAGCTCGGCGATATGTTCGTTATAAAGCCCGATACACCCGTTTGAGGAACGCCGCCCGATTTTGCGGGTATCATGGGTGCCATGGATGCGGAAATACTGCCAGCTTAGATAAAGCGCGTGCGAGCCAAGCGGATTATCCGGACCCGGTTCGATATAATCGGGCCATTCAGGATTACGCTCAAGCATGGCTGGGGTTGGCCGCCAACTGGGGCCCTCTACAAGCCGTGTCACCCGCGTGCGTCCACGGCGGGTGAGGTCTTCGCTCAAGGGCACACTGGAGGGATAAAGTTTGTATATGCTCTCATCACTGGACCAGAAATGCAGCGCACGTGAAGAAATATCCACAAGAATTGCACCGTTTTTCAAATTGTCGAAATAGGGACGCCAATCAAGGGCACGGAAGCTTGAAATATTATGACGCACAGTTCTTGAAACTTCGCTTTCAATTTCCGTGGTCGATGCTTCGTTGACATCTTCTTGTGCGTGCAGTGGGCTCGATATCACCGCGGCAGTGGTGGCTAAAAAGGACCGGCGCGTCAGGCGCATAATTCAGTACTCCTAAAAATCATAGAAATCAGTGATTCACCGCTGTATAATATGGCGAGAAAGTCGCAGTCTCAATTCAAACTCGCGTTACCAGAGCAAAAACTGCGATTCTGGGTTTGATTGGACACGCCTGCCATTGTAAGCAAAGTCCGAAATTATACTCGGGGTACATAGCGTGCGTTATTTCTTTCTGATTTTGGGGAGTGTTTTGGCTTTGACGGCGTGTACGCCAGAGCTGCAGCAATTGGGGGAAGATGGCAAACCATTGCCCAAGCTTTACGATTTGGCCAATCAGGACAGCGCGACTGTTCAATTCCGCGTGCTGGATGCAATCAATGCGCTGCGCTCATCCGCTGGGCAGTCAAGTGTCAGCTTGAACGCCAAACTGACGGCGGCGGCGGCCACCCATTCCCGTGATATGTCGCTGCAAAACCGTCCATGGCATTTTGGATCGGACGGATCTTCGCCGCTGGATCGGGTGGAACGGGTTGGCTATGAGCAGCAGTTAGTGGGCGAAGCCATCTCGGAAACTTTTGAGACCGAGCTAGAAACCATCGCCGCTTGGATGAAAAAGCCTAACACGCGAAATGTGCTTTTGGACCCGATGGCCCGCGAAATTGGATTTTCTTGGTATCAGGAATCGACCGGAAAAATCTGGTGGACCTTGGTCACAGGCGGTCCGGGTCTAAGCCAAGAAGCCGTTATGGTTGAATAAGCACCGGCGTGCCGATACGCACCAAGGCATAGACTTCTTCGATTTGCTCATTTTTGAGGGAAATGCACCCTTGGGTCCAGTTCCGTTTCCAGAAATGCGGTTTGGTATCTTCGCCGTGAATAAAGATATCCCCGCCCGGATCTACGCCCAATGCTTCGGCGCGGGCGCGATCAGCGGCATTGGGATAAGAGATCCCTAAAGACAGGTGAAATTTACTCTGCGGGTTCTTGCGATCCACCCGATAGGTTCCTTCGGGCGTTTTGCCATCGCCTTTGGTGGTTTTGTGCCCCTCGGGCGAAAACCCAAGCCCAATCCGATAGCTGCGCACAACGTTTTTGCCGTTCATAAGATACAGCTTCCGGGCGGATTTTTGCACCACAACACTTGTGATAGGCAGGTTTACTTCACTTTCGGATTGACTGGACGTCCGGATGTCCCACGGCTGCATGCAGCCGACAAGGCCAGCAAGCAGAAAGACAAGGCAAATCAGTTTTTTCAAGGTTTGTAGCCTGCTCGATTTTCCTTCGTATAGATCGAATTTTCTTGAAAAAAAAGTATCAAAGTGAAAATTTTTATATTCGCGCTCGTAATTTTCTGACCGTCGGTTCTGGGTCCAAGTTGCAAGCTTTGTTAGCTGAACGGGTCTTGTGGGCGGATTTTTTTGCTGAAAAATCCCCAGCCTTGTGTGTTTGGCTTTTTTCACGCAACGTTAATGCAACTACCACTGGATTTTCGGCGGCGTTTGATTTTTCTATGTGCGAAAAAATGGAGAGGCGCATGTACACAGTGATTGGGAGTTTGACGACGCGGGCTTTTCGCGTGGTTTGGATGCTTGAAGAGCTCGGAGTTGAGTATACCCACCTCAATGTCAAACCGCGCAGCGAAGAGGTTCTGCGCTATAACCCATCGGGCAAAGTGCCGGTGCTTTTGGATGGGGACACGCCGATCGCCGACTCGACGGCGATCATGACCTATCTGGGCGATAAGCATGGCGGTTTGTGCTATCCTACAGGCACCTTAGAGCGGGCGCAGCAAGACGCTTTTCTGCATCAAATTCTCGATGAAATTGATGCGGTGTTATGGACCGCAGCGCGGCATTCTTTTGTGCTGCCCGAAGAGCACCGCGTGCCTGAGATCAAACCAAGCCTGAAATGGGAGTTTGAGCGCAATCTCAACCGTTTGATGGATCAGATGAAAGGCCCGTTTTTGATGGGCGAGACCTTTACCGTGCCTGATATCATTCTGGCCAATTGTGCAAACTGGGCTCAAGGTGCCCGCTTTCCAAGCGATCATGAGAAATTTAAAGCCTATGTGGCCGAGGTGCGTGCACGGCCGGCCTTTCAGCGGGTTTTAGCGCTGTCTTAATGGCGCTGCGCATACTGGGCGGCCTGCGCGCCGGCCCAAGCGCCGGTGGCCATTGACGCGGTGATTAGATATCCGCCTGTCGGGGCTTCCCAATCCAGCATTTCACCGGCGCAAAACACCCCCGGGCAAGCGTTTAGCATCAAGTCAGGGCTTAGCGCCTGCCATCTGACGCCCCCCGCGGTTGAGATCGCGCCATCCATCGGGGCCAGCCCTTGGTGGCGCAGCGGCAAGGCCTTGATCACGGCGGCAAGCGCTTTGGGGCTTTGCGGCAGCTGGGCGCAGAGCTCATGCAGCAGAGCACGCTTGGGCGGGCCAAGCTTTAAGCGTTTGCGCAGAAAATTACTTAAACTGGCCTTGCCGCGCGGCTGGCTGAGGGCCTGCGCCACCTTTTCAAGGCTCCAGTCCGGCAGCAGGTCGATTTTGATCTTAGCGCCGCTTCGCACATCGCGGCTTAGGCTGTAAATCCCGCTGCCTTCCAGCCCTGCGCGGCTGATAATCGCTTCGCCGCGCACTGCGCCCTTCGGGGTTAAAAACGCTATGGATTTTAACGCCTCGCCAAAATGTGGCTGCATATGCGCGGACCAATCTATGTTTAGGGCGGCATTGGCGGGCAAAAACGGCGCTAAAGACACGCCTTTTTGCGACAATATGCTGGTCCATGCCCCGTCTGATCCCAGCCGCGCCCAACTGGCGCCGCCCAATGCTAAAATGCAAACATCAGCGGGTTGCACCACGCGGCCTTCGGGCGTGTCGAACCCATAGCCGTCCTCTTGCCAGCCCACCCAGCGCCAGCGGGTTTTGAATTCTGCCCCACCTTGCGCCAACCGGCCCAGCCAGGCGCGCAGCAAGGGCGAGGCTTTCATCGCCTTGGGAAAGACACGCCCTGAGGATCCGGTAAACACCTCGGCCCCCAGCGCATCGGCCCATGCCATCATCTGCTGCGGGCCAAACTGCTTTAGCATCGGCACCAGCAGTGGCGCGGCCTCGTAGAACTGCGCGCCGAAATCATCACTTGGCTCATCTTTGGTAAGGTTCAAACCGAATTTTCCCGCCATCAGGAACTTGCGGCCAAAAGAGGGCTTTGCTTCGGCGATGGTCACGCCAAGCCCTGCGGCGAGCAGCTGCTCGGCGGCCATCAGCCCTGCTGGGCCGCCGCCGATCACAAGCGCCTGTTTGACCATCTGCTTTAACCCCTTTGGTTGCCCCCACACGCGCAATGGCGCGGACCCAATGGGCCACACCTATAGCGCCGCGAGCTTAAAGGAAAGTGGCTGAGCCTTGGCATTATAGTTTTGACTGCGGGATAAGAAAAATTTCTTGAGACTATCGCAAACCACCCCATTGTTATGATTATGAATAAAACCATAGCTTTTATTGTGCGATGAGCGATCCGATCTGTCCTTTGTGTTTGCGGGCCATCCCCGCCGATGTGCCGCAAAGCCTGCATCATTTGATCCCCAAGTCCAAAGGCGGGCGCAAAGGGCCGACGGTGCTGTTGCATCATCAATGTCACAAGGAAATCCACGCCAGCATGAGCGATGTGGAACTGGCACGCAGCTATAGCAGTATCGAGGCCCTGCGCACCCATCCAAGGCTGGCAAAATATATCCGCTGGGTGGCCAAGCGGCCGCCTGAATTTTTGTCGCGCACGCGCAAATGATCCGCTCAATCCAAGGCAGGCCTGTTGCACATGGCTTTGATGGCGGCGCCATGGCCGGGCGCGGCGGCGCAGATGTCTTTGCACAGCGCCTGCGCCGTAGTCATTAGCGCGTCCGGCGCGCAAATGCGGTCAATAAGACCATAGCTTAGCGCGTCATCCGCGGTGATTTTCTGCCCCGCCATCAGCAGCATTTTTGTCCGCGCCAGCCCGATCAGGGCGGCCATGCGGACAGGATCGCTTGGCTGCGGCAGATAGCCGAGCTTCATCACCGGATAAAAAAAACTTTGCTGTCGCCACTGCAAGGCGGATATCACAGGCCAGCGCCATGCCAAATGCGCCGCCGGCCAAAGTGCCATTGAGCGCCGCGATGGTCAGGCCGGGCAAATCCGCAATCGCGCCCGACACCCGTTCCCAGACATCGGATGTGGCCAGCCCTGCTTTCACTGCACTTAGATCGGCGCCAGCGCTAAAAACCGCGCCTGCACTGGTGATGATCACAGCGCGCGCCGCTTTGGCGTCGCTGGCAATTTCGGCAATCCGCTCAAGCATCTCAAAGCTGAGCGCATTGGCTTTCTCGGCGCGGTTCAAAGTAAGCGTCCAAACCCCGCCCGAGATGTCCAGATCAATCATATAAGGCCCACGGTTTTGCGAATGTCTTCGTCGCGCAAGGATATTTCGCGGCCCAGATAGCCGTCTGCTGCAGCGCTGCACATCCACAGCAGCGCTTTGGCGGGCCAGTCCGCAGGGATATGATCGGACCAATCAAGCTGGCTAATCCGGTTGATGCCGCTGGCTTTGATCTCGCGCTGCATCTGGGTGGCCACAGTGCCCGGTGACAGCCCCATGGCGCGAATGCCGCTGCCGCCGTTTTCCAGATGCAGACATTCGGTTAACATCGCAGCGCCGGCTTTAGAAGCGCAATAATGGCTCCAGGCCTCAATCGGGTTATGCGCTGCGCCCGAGCTTACCGTGATAATGGTGCCGCGGCCGCGGCCCAGCATATGTGGAAGCGCGGCGCGCATGGCATAAAAAACGCCCTTAAGATTAATGTCGATCACCTTACCCCATCCGTCCGGGTCAACACTGCTTAAACGCGATATCGGTTCAATTGCGCCCGCGTTGTTGATCACAATATCCAGCTGGCCAAATGTTTTAATCGTGGCGTCCACGGCTGCGCTCACGGATGTATAGTCAGAAATATCGCAGGGATGCACCAGCGTTTCGGTGTCAAGCTCAGAGGCCAATGCCTCAAGCTCGTCCACGCTGCGCGCCATCACGCAAAGCTTGGCACCGGCAGCGGCAAAGGCCCGTGCGGTTTCGGCCCCGATACCCCGGCTGGCACCGGTGATAAGAGCGGTTTGACCCGTCAGATCGGTCATTTCAAAAACTCCCAATTGTTTGGAAAATGGTTTAACGGCTATTTCTCGCCGCGTCCATGCAGCGCTGTTGCACAGCCCCTTGACCTTGGCGCATCCAAGCCGCAAATTACCCTTAGTGGTTTTCGATTATCCTAATAGAGTGGGGCGTGGGGTATGACGTTTAGATCTTTTGCTGCAATGACATGTTTTATAAGTGCTGGCTCATCTGCGATGGCAGATGTCAGCGCGGTTCAGGTTTGGGAAGATTTTCTTCAAGGGATCAAGTCAAGCGGCAGCACTGTTTCCGTGATCCAAGATCGGTCGGCGGGTCAGGTTGCCCTTGATGACTTTCTTGTGCGCTATCAAGATCCCGATGTTGGCTTCAGTCTTGACGTTGATATCGGACAAGCCGCCTTTGTTGAGAACAGCGATGGCAGTGTGTCGATCAATATGCACCAGCAAATTCCGGTGACCATGGAGTTTAGGGATAACTATAGCCAAGTGACCGCAATTTCCGTCCTTTTGGAGACGGAAAATATGCGCGCGCTTGCCTCGGGAAGCAGCAGCCAGATCACCTATGATTAC
>CABZJG010000091.1 GCA_902525995.1 Paracoccaceae bacterium
CCTCGGTTTCACCCTCCGCAAGGCGAAAAGGGGCTTTCATAGTTGCGTGCAGCCCGTATTTCTGCGGTGATTTGATGAGTAGTTCCCGTGGGCGGGGCAAACCTTCTAGGGTAAATCCTTTTGTTTCGGTCCGGGTGTGTGGATCCCATCCCAGCCAATGCGCGCCAAACTCAGCAAACGCGCCGTCCGGCATAAAGTAAATTGCATAGCGAGAATAAGCCATCGCAGTTCCTAGAGGCTTCGCCTAGCTATAGGTTGGTAAAATGACAGTTTCATGAAAACCCGGCTCTGTTTTCGATCCATCAGCGTCGAAGAGTGGCCCCGCGGTTTAGTGTTGGCGACAATTCAACAATTTTTTGGGTTTCATCAAATGTTCCGTCGATACGGGCACAGACCATTTCGGCAGCGCGCCGGCCGATTTCACTGCGACAGGCATCCATCGTTGCCAATTGCATTGGCAAACCTTCTAGCAGTTCCACACCGTTAAAACCGGCTATGCCTATGTTTTGCGGGATATCAATCCCTTGACCCAATAGATGCAAAAGGCCTCCGGCGCCGATCATATCATTTGAATAATATAAAAAATCCAAATCTGGAGAGCGACTTAAAATTTCAATTGTCATATCGCGGCCCTTCGCCAGCGCTGATCCGCCTGAGTAAAATTCCTGATCGCTGATTTCGATGCCAGATTTTGCCAAGGCTTCGGTAAAGCCTTCGAAGCGCTTGCGTGCCCGGTGGTCCAGCGGCATCTTTGTGCCAAGAAATCCAATTTTCCGGTAGCCTGCCGAAATAATCTCCTGCGCCATTTGGCGCCCGGCCCGGCGGTGCGAAATGCCAACAGCGCAATCAACCGGACTGCCATCCGTATCCATAATCTCGACAATTGGGATGCCGGCCGCATGCAACATCTTCGAGCTGGCATCCGTGTGCTCCAGACCGGCGATAATAACGCCAGAAGGCCGCCATGACAGCATCTGATAGAGCACTTTTTCTTCTTCCTCTGGCAGATAATTGGTAATGCCAACAACGGGTTGCAAATCCGTGCTGCCCAGAGCCTCGTTTATCCCCATCATCACTTCGGGAAACACCATATTGGACATCGAGGGGATAATAACAGCCACCAGATTAACCCGCTGGCTGGCCAGAGCGCCGGCAATTTTATTGGGCACATAGCCCAGCTCTTTTGCAGCCAAAAGAACTTTTTCACGCGTTGCTTGGGAGACATCCCCCCGTCCCCTTAGAACGCGGCTCACGGTCATGTCCGAAACCCCTGAGGCTTCCGAGACATCTCTCAGTGTCAAAGTGCGTGGTGGTATTTCGCGCAAAGGAAACGCTCCTTAAAGAGGCTTGTTACCTCACGTTATCCCATTGTTCCAAAGAGTTTCAAGATATTGCGTGCAGCGCGCATGATTTAATGAAAAAGGGCAAAGTTACGATGGGTATTTTCAGATGACAAAACCCGAAATTAGGTCTAGATCAATTCTTAGGTCCCGTGGCTCAACTGGATAGAGCAGCCCCCTCCTAAGGGGCAGGTTACAGGTTCGAATCCTGTCGGGATCGCCATCCAGCCTTGATTTTATGGCCTGCGCCGAAAGTAAATTTTGCACCTTGTAACCATGTCCTAAATGGCGTTTCTTTTGGCTCATGAATGGGCCGGATTTTACGTTTGAAGCAAATTTAATGGGGCAGGGGTATCCGCTGATCGCCGGGGTGGATGAGGTTGGCCGTGGACCTTTGGCTGGACCTGTCACGGCGGCGGCGGTCATACTTGACCCCTCAAATATCCCGCAGGGGCTAAACGATTCCAAAAAGGTATCTGCCAAACGCCGCGAAAACCTCTATGATTTGATCCTCAAAAGCGCGACAGTTGCGGTGGCCCATGTCTCGGTTCAAGAGATTGACAGGATCAATATTTTGCAGGCAAGCCTTTTGGCAATGCGCAACGCGGTCGCCGCGCTTAGCCCGCAACCTGCCCATCTTTTAATAGATGGCAATCGGGTGCCTGACCCCATCAATATCCCAGCTCAACCTATTGTAAAGGGCGATAGTAAATCGCTTTCGATTGCGGCTGCATCCATTGTTGCAAAAACGGTTCGCGACCGGTTAATGGCTGACCTAAGCCTGCAAAATCCCGGATATGGGTGGGAAAAAAATGCCGGCTACCCGTCTAAGCAGCATATTTCGGCGCTGCAGCGGCTAGGGGTGACCCCACACCATAGGCGTTCTTTCCGGCCCGTACACAATATATTGTATCAAGAAAATAAATAACCCTTTGATTCAAAAAAGAAATTGACGCCGAATCATGTTTGAATCATTTTAGGGGCAAGCTAAGAGCGCAAAAACGCGCCGGTTCAAGAGGCAGACAATGAAGACTATGACGCACCCCAAGGAAGCCAAAGCGCTTCCTTTAAATACCATTATCAGTGGCGATTGCATCGCTGAAATGAACAAATTGCCAAGCAATTCGATTGACCTTATTTTTGCAGACCCGCCCTATAATCTGCAGCTCAAAGGCGATCTGCATCGGCCCGATAACAGCCGTGTGGATGCCGTTGATGATGCTTGGGATCAATTTTCGTCCTTTGCAGCCTATGATCGGTTCACTAATGAATGGCTCAAAGCGGCGCGGCGCATTTTAAAACCGAGCGGCGCAATTTGGGTGATCGGATCTTACCACAATATTTTCCGCGTGGGTTCGGCGCTGCAAAACCATGGCTATTGGATTTTAAACGATGTGGTATGGCGCAAGTCAAACCCGATGCCAAATTTTCGCGGCAAGCGGTTTACCAATGCGCATGAAACCATGATCTGGGCGTCCAAATCCGAAGGCGCTAAATATACCTTTAATTATGAAGCACTTAAGGCGCTGAATGAGGGTGTGCAGATGCGCAGCGACTGGGTTTTGCCAATTTGCAACGGGCACGAGCGGTTAAAGGATGAAAATGGCGACAAAGCCCATCCGACACAAAAACCCGAAAGCCTTCTGCACAGGGTTCTTGTGGGCTCCACAAACCCCGGCGATGTGGTGCTTGACCCGTTCTTTGGCACCGGCACCACCGGCGCGGTTGCCAAAATGCTTGGCCGCGACTTTATCGGTATCGAACGTGAGGCGGCCTATCGCAAAGTGGCGCAGAAGCGCATTGAAAATACACGCAAATTTGACCGCGAAGCGCTGCAGGTTAGCGCCAGCAAACGCGCAGATCCGCGCGTCCCCTTTGGCCAATTGGTCGAGCGCGGCATGCTGCGCCCGGGCGAAGAACTGCTCAGTATGAACGGCCGGCACAAAGCCAAGGTGCGTGCAGATGGCACGTTGATCGGGGATGAGGTCAAAGGCTCAATCCATCAGGTTGGCGCGGCCCTAGAAGGCGCCCCAAGCTGTAATGGCTGGACCTATTGGTGTTTCCGCCGGGATGGCAAAACCGTGCCGATTGATTTGCTCCGGCAGCAAATCCGCGCCGAGATGGCAGAGCAGATAAACTAGCATTTGAGGCATCGGTATTGCGGCTGTATTGCAGCAGTGCCATTTTCACCCCGCTGGCGCGAGGATGCCACTTTAAATCCGCCTGCAGGCTGCCCATGCAGGCCCCTTGGCCCTCGCCCTCATCGGTGGGGGTTTTTTATCGCGGCAGCGGATTTGTGCCGCTGTTATAATCCGACCAGTCAAGAATTTCCGGATAGTACATTTCGCGCCATTTGCGCACGCGTGGGTTCATCCGGGCCCGCCACAGACGCGGCACCATGGCCGCAAAGGTCATGATCCCATACCCATAGGGCAGTTGTGGCGCTTCGCCTGCAGAATAGTTCTGCAGCAAAGGATAGCGGCGGCTGGGTTTGTAATGATGATAGGAATGGCGTTGCAGGTTGATCAAGAGCCAATTGGTGGCCCGATGTGCGGCATTCCATGAATGGTGGGGTTTGACATGTTCATATTTGCCTTCGCCCAGATGTTTGCGCGTCAGCCCGTAATGCTCCACATAATTCACCAGCTCAAGATGCCACACGGCGATCAGTGCCTGCCAGATAAACAATCCAACGCCTGCCCAGCCTGCAAGTGCAAAGGCCAATATTAACATCGCGCCCTGCAGCCCCCAATAGAGGAAAAACGGATTGCTGGTGTCATACCAAGGCAGGTCCTTTTTCGCCAGCTTTGCACGCTCAGCTGTAAAAGCTGAGGTCCAGCATTCGCCCAGAACACGGATAAAGAAACGATAAAACCCTTCGCCATATCGGGCGGTGACAGCATCGCGCGGCGTTCCAACATAGCGGTGATGCACCAAAAGATGTTCGCTGCGAAAATGCGAATACAGCACCATAGCAAGCAGCGTGTCGGCCAGCATCCGCTCGCGGCGATCGGATTGGTGCATCAATTCATGCGAATAATTGATCCCTATGGCACCGCTGATGATACCCATTGAAAAAAACAAACCTATTTTTTCCCAACCGGCCAGCTCTGAGCCAGCGCTATACCACAGCAACCCGAACAGGGTCATAAACTGCAAGGGTGCCCAAATCACAGTGACCAGCCGATACCAGAAAAGATCGTCGTCTTCTGTCTCTGGATCGGCATTCTCTAGATTTAATCCGGTGAACATATCCAGCGCGGAAAACAGATACCACACCGCAAAAAACACCAGTAAAAATCCCCAGCCGCCCAAACCGGCAGCAAACCAGATCAGCGGGATTAACCCAACGGAGCACCAAAACGGCATCGCATTCTGAACTGTAAATTTTCCCAAATTTTTGGTCATGCTATGTCATGTCCTGTTTTTCAATATGGGCTGATACTACCCCAATTCGGGCATGTTCGCCAGATCAAACACTTTGCGCATCACCGTTGGCAGTTCGGTAGGCCGAAACGCGTGCCGGTCGATAAATGTGCCATGCTGCACTGGCTCTGACTGGGCCAGCTGCGCTGTTTTGATTGTCAGTTCAAGATGAAAATGAGTAAAGGTGTGGCGCACCTTTTGGGGCAGCGTGGTCCACTTTGCGCGCACAGGTGGCGCATCCTTTGGCGCGTCATCCCATGCGCTGCCCGGCCAGCCAAGCATACCCCCAAGCAATCCGCGATCCGGCCGGCGTTCCAGCAAAACTGCGCCATCCGCGCGCTCGACGTAATAGACGATGCCATAGCGGGTTGGCTTTTGCGGCTTGGGGCGCTTTTTGGGCAGCTCTGCGGCGCTGCCTTGGGAAAATGCCCTGCAATTGGTGCGCCACGGGCACAGAGCGCAGCTTGGGCTTTTAGGGGTGCAAACCGTTGCGCCCAGATCCATCACGGCTTGTGCATAATCGCCGGGCCGAACAGGCGGCGTGAGCGCGGCGGCTTTTTGGTTCAGCTCTGGCTTGGCGTCCGGAAGCGGGGTCTGGACCGCATAAAGCCGTGCCATCACCCGCTCGACATTGCCGTCCACCACGGTTGCAACCTTTTGAAACGCAATGGCCGAAATTGCAGCGGCGGTATAGGGCCCAACGCCCGGCAATTTTAACAGCGCTGAAAGCTCTTGGGGAAAGACACCGTTATGCTCATCCGCCACAGCGCGGGCGCATTTCAAAAGATTTCGCGCCCGCGCATAATAGCCCAGTCCGGCCCAGGCGGCCATGACATCTGCGTCCTGCGCGGCGGCCAGCGCGCCGACGTCAGGCCAGCGCGAGGTGAATTTCAAAAAATAGGGTTTAACGGCAGCAACGGTGGTTTGCTGCAACATAATCTCGGACAGCCAGACCTGATAGGGATCGGCCCGTTGACCACGCTTGCTCAGCGCAGGCGCGATCCGCCAGGGCAGCACGCGCGCGTTTTGATCATACCAGTTCAGCAAATCATTTGATCGCGGTTGGTCACACAAGTTTGATCTCACTTTTTCACATAGCGTCTGGAATGCTGTGGTTAAACCAGTAAGATAGGGCTGAACGCAAGGATGCAAGTCATGTCTGGGCACAGGGGCAAAACAAATGGATTTAAGCGCACCTCGGTGCTGCTTGAGCGGCGCATTAAAGATACGAGCCAGAACCGCGGCTTTGCCCAGTCGCGGGTGCTGACCCATTGGTCAGAGATCGCAGGCACGGATATCGCCAAAATTGCCCAGCCCACCAATGTGAGCTATTCGGCCCAAGGCATGGGCGCCACTTTGATGCTTCTGACGCGCAGTGGACATGGGCCAGAACTTGAAATGCAAAAAGAAAAGCTGCGCGAACGGATCAACGCCGTATACGGCTATAAAGCCATCACGCGCATTAAAATATCCCATACTTCGGCCTCAGGCTTTGCCGAAGCGCAGACCGCGTTTGACCCCCGCCCTGCGCCCGCGGCGCCGGAGGTGGACAAAAAAATTGCCGAGCAAGCGCGAAAGACTGCAAGCCCGGTGGAAGATCACGATTTGCGGCGTGCTCTTGAACAATTGGGGCAGAACGTTCTAACTAGCTCAAAACCAAAGACTACGCTTTGAAAGGTATTTTTATGTTGCGCAAACTGTCGTTTACTCTTGGCGCTGTCGCTCTGCTTATGGGCGCGGGTTTATGGCTTTCGTGGCCCTCTTCTGTGACCACAGACGCCGAATTTTCCCTGCCCTTTGCGGCCACCGCCCAAACGGATGCTTCCGAGCCTTCCGAGGTTGAGATTGTCACTATGGTTCAAGGCGATGAAAACGCGCCGATCACCGTGGTTGAATATGCATCATTGACCTGCCCACATTGTACCAGTTTTCACACAGAGGTCTATAAAGACCTGAAAACAAACTATATCGACAGCGGTAAAATCCGCTTTGAGTTTCGTGAAGTTTACTTCGATAAATATGGCATCTGGGCCTCGATGATTGCGCGCTGCACCGGACCGGATCGGTATTTTGGGGTGATTGACCTGATGATGAGCACGCAAAGCACATGGGCACGCGCTGGTGATGATTTGTCGATTATTGGCGAGCTTAGAAAAATTGGCCGCTTGGCGGGACTGCAAGATGACAAATTGCAAAGCTGCTTGCAGGATGCAGACAAGCTGCGCGCGCTGGTCGCTTGGTACCAAGAAAACGCCACCCGCGATGGCATTCGCTCCACCCCGACGTTCTTGATCGATGGCGAAGTTTATAAAAATATGAACTACGATGATTTTGCCGCGGTGCTGGATGAAAAACTGGCGGAAAAATGACCACGCCGCTGACCGGTCTTAAAGTTGTTGAATTGGCGCGGATCCTTGCCGGTCCGTGGGCCGGACAAACCTTAGCTGATCTTGGCGCGGATGTGATCAAAGTCGAAGCCCCTCGGGGCGACGACACCCGCCAATGGGGCCCGCCCTTTATTGAGCGCGAAGACGATAAAACCGCGGCGTATTTCCATTCGTGTAACCGCGGCAAAGCCAGTGTTACGATAGATTTTCGCACCCCCGAGG
>CABZJG010000092.1 GCA_902525995.1 Paracoccaceae bacterium
TGATAGTGATCCTGAACAGCACCGTTGGCGCATTCAGACACGTGATACTCGGCCAATTCCTCGGCAATCCACGCCTCCCATTCTTGCGGCGGCGTGCACCCTGCGAACCGCATGGCAATGCAAATTTCAGAAAGCAGATCAACATTTTGATCAAGCAAAGCCAGAAGACCTGAAAATTTGAGTGAAATAAGCGCTTCACTGCTAATTTCAGGTTTTTGATGGCCATACTCACTGAGATAAAAAATGATATGCGTCAGCTCGTAGGCAGCCTTTTTGTTTGGCACTGCAAAGGTTTTGCTGTGGTTTATAAACCTGTGCAATCTTTCCGTCAGCCCGTCCTTGTTGGGCGCGATTTGGATGCCACTTCTTTGCAAAAGCCGCCCTGCTTCGGCGCGCTGCAAATCTGACAGCTCGGCCGATACCAATGACTGAGCGTCGACCCAATTGGCCAGAGGGACGGCTTTGCCCCGCCCAAGGCCTAACGCTTCTAAATCTTGGGTGATCGACAGCAAAAACCGGTAGTATTGTGGAAAGAAAAGTATCCGCTTTTCTATGCCTGCATAAAACTCACGATAGGGCGCAAGCTGGGCAGGATCAACGGTCAGACCGCTGCTGTATAAAATAGTCAAAAGCTCGGCGTTTTCCTTGAGCCAAAATACATCATCCCCAAAACGGCGCTGCGTGGCAAAACACTTTATCATCGCTTCAATTCGGCCGCTTTGCGAATTTGCATGGGGCACGCTAAAGGGAATGACATTTGACATCACGGAACTCCTTAAATTTCTGGCTTGATGGAGCAATGCGCCGATAAAACACCGCAGATGGGCTGGGGTTTGGGTTCAGGGATGCCCATCTGCGGCCACACCGTTCTTGCTTCGCTCATAAACAAGAAAGGCCGCCGGGCACCTAAAAGGCGTCCCAGCAGAAAGTTATAGGCACGCCTGGGTTCCAGTTGATGGGCCCCTAGAGCGTGCAAGTGGCTTTATGAAGCCGATACAAACAGAGCGACATTATCGCCTGATGTGCAGTTCACGCCAGTTTCGGGCGAAGAGGCCAAAACAAACAACTCGACACGGTCGCCAGCTTGGCAATCTGTGCCCCCGCTTGGGGTTGAGGCCGAAACAAAAAGACCAACCTCATCGCCCAACAGGCAATTCGAGCTGGTTGATGGTGACGACGCAGACACAAACAGGTCAACGTTATCCCCGGTAAACAGACTGTCACTTTGTTGAAAAAATTCTTCAGTTTTAATTTGGGTTGAATGGCTTTGCATGGTTTTCTTCTATCCAATAATCTGACCATACACAACCTAAGGTTGTATCGCAATATATTTCTTTCCCTGGGATTAAATCATGAAAAACACATCCTAACCCGATGTATTCATGTGGTTTTAAGGACATTCCGTCGTTTTACTGGAAAAAATGAAAACAGAACTTATCAAAAACTGTTGAAGAAATGGATTTGAAAAACCAACACTTGCATCCAGAAGCGGTTCGGCGATAGTTAGACAGCAACCGCTTCCAAAGGGGCTTTTCATGAAAATAGCGAGCTTTAACATTAACGGGATCAAAGCCCGCGCCACTGCGCTATGCGATTGGCTGGACGAAGCTGCCCCCGATGTTGCCCTACTGCAGGAAATCAAATCTGTCGACGAGGGCTTTCCATCCGAGCTGTTTGAAGACCGTGGGTATAATGTGGCCACCCATGGCCAAAAATCCTTTAACGGCGTCGCTATTTTGTCAAAGCTGCCACTAGAAGATATCACCAGAGGCCTTCCTAGAGACCCCGAAGACGAGCAAGCCAGATGGATTGAAGCCACGGTGGTCGGAAAGCAAGCGCTGCGCATCTGCGGGCTCTATCTGCCCAACGGCAATCCGGTACCGGGACCAAAATACGACTATAAGCTGGCCTGGATGGACCGGCTATATCGCCGCGCGCAAGAGCTGATCCAAGATCCGATGCCGGCCTTGATGGCTGGCGACTATAATATCATTCCACAATCCGAAGATGCTGCGCGGCCTGATGCATGGACAAAGGATGCGCTGTTTTTACCCCAAAGCCGCGAAAAGTTTCGCACAATTGTCAATCTAGGCTTCACGGATGCATTTCGCGCACGGCATCACGGTGCCGGGCATTACAGTTTTTGGGATTACCAGGCCGGCGCATGGAACCGCAACGACGGAATTCGCATTGATCATTTTCTATTAACGCCGTCTTGTGCCGATGTGCTGCAGGACTGCCAGATCGATCATCAAATCCGCGGCCGCGAAAAGCCGTCAGATCATGTTCCGATTTGGGTTAAGCTTGATCTTTAGGACTGCTCTGCTATGACATCGTGGCGATAAAGCCAGTCAAACTGGCCAACCAACTGCCGCGGGGCAATCGCTGCAAAGGCCCGCATGGCTGAATGCGCAGCCCACCGCAGGGGCGGCGCGCTTAGATGATATTTCCACGCATTGCCAACCGCAGCCCGCACCGTGCGCTCAACTCTGGCTTTGCGCCGTGCTTGATAGACGTCCAAGCGCTGCTGCAATGGCGCTTGTGTATCAAGGCTGCCGGCAAAAACCCAAGCATCTTCCAATGCCATATTTGCCCCCTGGGCCAAAAACGGAAGCGTCGGATGCGCAGCATCCCCCACCAGCGCCATTTTGCCCTGCCCCCAGCAAGAGGCCACAGGATGCAAAAACAGCCCCCAAAGATGAACTTTATCAAGCCCGCCGAGCAGCGATTTTGCCATCCCGCCAAAATCACAAAACGCGGCCTGAACATTGCGGGGCGCGTCACGCTGCGCCCAGCCCTCTTCTGCCCATTGAGACCGCTCTTGCACCATCACAAGGTTAACCCCAGAGCGGTCGCGCAGCGGATAGCTGACCATATGGCGGCCGGGGGCCATATGCACCACGGCATGATCGGGATGATCGCAAGTATTTGGCACAATCGCCCGCCAAGCCACCTGACCAGAAAACCGAGGCACGCTCATATTGCCAAGCGCAGGGCGCATCATTGATTTGACCCCATCAGCCCCGACCACAAAATCCGGCGTGCAGGACAAACCGCTTTGGGTGGTGATACGCGGCGCATCAGGTGCCCCAAGATCGCTGACGGTTTGCGAAAATTCGAACGCGACCCCTTTGGCACGGCACGCCTCATACAAAAGCTGAACCAGATCCGCGCGGTGAACAAAGCAATATTCAAGATCGGGCACATAGCGCGCTAAATCTAACCGGCACACCAAGCGGCCCTGTCGGTAGTCACATAAATCAACTGCCTTTGCCCGCAGGCTTAAAGCACGCAACTGCGGCGCAACGCCAAGCGCTTTGAGCACCGCCGCCCCATTGGGCGAAATTTGCAGCCCCGCGCCCACTTCACCAAGCGCTTCAGCTTGTTCAAACACCTTGACGTCAGCGCCGCGAAGACGCAGCGCAAGTGCTGCAGCCAAACCGCCGATGCCAGCGCCGATGATTGCGATGCTCTGGCCTTCAATCATAAGGCACCGAAAACAAAAAACCGAAGCAGCGCTTCGGTTTTTCGTATTGGCTTATTCGTCGCGATGAACTTTTTCACGCCGTTCATGTCGCTCTTGGGCCTCTAGGCTCATGGTGGCAATGGGACGGGCATCCAACCGTTTCAGAGAGATAGGATCGCCGGTCACTTCGCAATAGCCATATTCACCCTCATCGATTTGGCGCAATGCGGCGTCAATTTTGGTCACCAGCTTGCGTTGCCGATCCCGGGTGCGAAGTTCAAGGGCGCGGTCGGTTTCTTCACTGGCGCGATCCGCGATATCAGGAATATTGCGGGTCCCGTCCTGCAGGCCTTCGATGGTGTCCTTGCTATCACTGAGCAAATCATTTTTCCAGGCCAGTAACTTTCGGCGAAAATACTCAAGTTGCTGGTCGTTCATAAACGGTTCATCTTCCGCAGGAGTATAATCCTCAGGAAGAAAGGCCTCTTGCTTCATTTCTTCTCCTTCATGCAGGTCAGCATGTGACATGCACAGCTCCTTCTGATTCAAAAGCAATTTTCTTCCCCGCACCTAACGCAACACAACGTCATTGTCACTAGCCAATAGCAACGCATTGCAGCAAAATTCGTTTCCGTCTAGGGTTCGCGCGCGGACCACTGGGCCGCGGACCACATTGAGCATACAGTAGGGCTGACTATGAAATTCACCGGAACGAAAGACTATATTGCAACCGACGACCTCACCATTGCAGTGAATGCGGCGGTCACACTAGAGCGGCCGCTGCTGATCAAAGGCGAGCCGGGCACCGGAAAAACCGAACTTGCCAAACAGGTCGCCGCAGGGCTCGGCCTAAAAATGATCGAGTGGAATGTCAAATCCACCACCAAAGCGCAACAAGGCCTTTATGAATATGATGCGGTTAGCCGCCTGCGTGACAGCCAACTAGGCGAACAAAAGGTGCATGATGTCTCTAACTACATCCGCAAAGGCAAACTGTGGCAGGCCTTTGAGGCCGACGAAAAAGTGGTTCTGTTAATCGATGAAATAGACAAAGCAGATATCGAGTTTCCCAATGATTTATTACAAGAACTCGATAAAATGGAATTCCATGTCTATGAAACCGGCCAAACTATTGCGGCAAAACATAGGCCAATTGTGATCATCACCTCGAACAATGAAAAAGAATTGCCAGACGCATTTTTGCGGCGCTGTTTCTTTCACTATATCCGCTTTCCCGATGTCGAGACCTTGAAGCAGATTGTCACTGTCCACCATCCGGGAATTAAAGAATCACTTCTGACCACCGCGCTGACCCAGTTTTTTGAGCTGCGCGAACAGCCCGGCCTCAAGAAAAAACCGTCAACATCAGAGGTTCTAGATTGGCTCAAGCTGCTGCTGGCCGAAGACCTTACCGCCGAGGATTTAAAACGTGACGGGGCAAATGCACTGCCCAAACTACATGGTGCTTTGCTGAAAAATGAACAAGACGTGCATTTGTTTGAACGGCTGGCCTTTATGGCCCGCGGCGAACGGTGATGCCCGAAGATTGTGATTTTACCAGACGTAATCGTACCAAGCCCAAACCTTGCCTTGGATAAACTGGGAAATAATGGATGATTCTTGCCGATTTGAAGCTTCGAATCACGCAGCGTTCGGCTGGACAGTTGGCTTTGTTAAGGGTACGAATTGCGCTCAAATCGGGCTGCGACCATGAAGCAGTGCGACCCCAGCAAACCGATCGCGCGTTTGCAAAACAACGGATGATGGAATGTACTTACTATTAGGCCTAATTGGCGCAACAATCGGCGGTATGACAGCAAAGCGCCGTAAGGGGCGCACTGCCGATATTGCTCAATATGCTGCTGTTTATGGTATTTTATTTACGCTCATAGGACTGCTGCTGACCATCTTGCTTGAACGGGTTTTGATGTAAAAAATGTTTTTGCCGTTTTTTGATACATTGCGAAAAACCGGCGTTCCGGTCTCGATGCGCGAATTTCTAAACTTTCTCGAAGCGATGAAAGCCGGGCTATCAACCTATGATATTGATGCGTTTTATTTTCTGGCCCGCGCAACCATGGTCAAAGACGAACGCAACCTTGATAAATTTGATCGCGCCTTTGCGGCCACCTTTAAGGGCCTTGAGAAAATTTCCGCAGCCGAGGTTCTAAATGCCGTGGATATTCCGGCTGACTGGCTGGAAAAACTGGCCGAAAAGCATCTGAGCGCCGAAGAACAGGAAGAAATTAAATCCCTTGGCGGGTTTGAAAAGCTCATGGAAACGCTCAAAGAGCGGCTCAAGGAGCAAGAAAAACGCCATCAGGGCGGCAGCAAATGGATCGGCACGGCCGGCACATCGCCGTTTGGCGCCTATGGCTATAATCCCGAAGGCGTGCGCATCGGGCAAAAAGAAAGCCGCCATAAACGCGCGGTCAAAGTGTGGGACAAGCGCGAATTTAAAAATCTTGATGACACGGTTGAGCTTGGCACCCGCAATATCAAGGTGGCGCTCAAACGGCTGCGCAGATGGGCCCGCGATGGCGCCGAGGATGAGCTGGATATTGACAGCACCATCCGTTCGACCGCTGAAAACGGCTATCTTGATGTGCAGACGCGCCCCGAGCGCCGCAATGCGGTCAAGGTTTTGCTGTTTTTGGATGTGGGCGGGTCAATGGATCCCTATATCCGTGTGGTTGAAGAACTGTTTTCCGCAGCGCGCAGCGAATTTAAACATCTTGAATACTACTACTTTCACAATTGCCTTTACGAAGGCGTGTGGCGCGACAATCATCGGCGCTGGAATGATCAAACGCCAACCGAAGAAGTGCTGCGCACCTATGGGCCGGATTACAAATGCATCTTTGTCGGCGATGCCAGTATGTCGCCCTATGAAATTGCCTATCCGGGCGGCGCCAATGAGCATTGGAACCCCGAAGCAGGACAGGTATGGCTTGAGCGCGCACGCGATCAATGGACATCAAATATCTGGATCAACCCCCTGCCCGAACGCCATTGGGGCTATACCCATTCAATTTCCATGATCCGCGCAATTTTTGAAGATCGCATGGTCCCCATGACCTTGGCGGGGCTTCAAAACGGGATGAAAGAGTTGGTGCGCTAAACCTTGCGTTTAATGCCTGTCTTTACCATATCTTGACCATGCTGAGCTTGACCCCGATCCTTTTGGCGCTGATTTATGGACTGGTAATGTACCGGTTTTCCGCCTCGCGGCTAAATAAAACACTGGACACCCAATCGGTCGAGTTGATGGATCCGAAATTACAGCCGGTGATTTCAAGTATGGCGCAGGCGCTGGATGTAAACAAGATCGCCGTTTATATCTATGAAATCGAACCGGTGAACGGACTGGCAGCGCCGGACGGGCGGATTTTTATCACCCGCGGGTTCTATCAAAAATACCAAAGTGGCGATGTGTCGGGCGATGAACTGGCATCGGTCATCGCCCATGAGCTAGGCCATGTGGCTTTGGGCCATTCGCGGCGGCGAATGATTGATTTTTCGGGTCAGAATGCAGTGCGCGTGGCGCTTGGAATGGTGCTTGGGCGCTTGTTGCCGGGGATCGGTGGCTGGGTGGCCAACATTCTTGCAAATTTAATGATGGCAAGGCTGTCGCGCAGCGATGAATATGAGGCGGATGAATATGCCTCTGCCCTGCTCACCAAAGCCGGCATTGGAACCGATCCGCAAAAATCATTGTTTCGCAAACTGGACGCGCTGACCGGTCAAACCGGCCGCATGCCCGCATGGTTGATGAGCCACCCAAAGGTTGAAGATCGGGTCGCCGCGATTGAGGTGCTCGACGAAAAATGGACGCCAAAAGGCGATCAATGACACCACCGCGATACTGCTGCGATACCGACCCGATACCGATGTGC
>CABZJG010000093.1 GCA_902525995.1 Paracoccaceae bacterium
ATGGACCATAAGTTTCTGATGGGCCAGCAGCGCACATGGGCGTGAAACTGCGGGCCTTTCCTTGACGTTTTTTCTACCGCCAATACCTACCTATGGACCGAAGACATGGTTTGGCAGCCAAAGTACAATCTGTGGGAAGATAAAGATCAATGACAATCCGATAAGCTGGATCAGCATAAACTGCATCATGCCCAAGTAGATATCTTTGAGATCCCAGTCCGGCACAACGCCTTTCAGGAAGTAGGCCGACAATGCCACCGGCGGGGACAGCCACGCGGTTTGCAAGTTCACCGCAACCAAAATACCGAACCACACCATAAGGTCATACCGGTTCAAGCCGTGGATATCCAAAGCCTCGACCGTTGGCAGAAGGATCGGCAGAACGATCAATACGATCGGCACCCATTCCAGCGGCCAGCCAAGTACAAAGATCAGCGCCATCACCAGCAAAAGGATCAGGTAGGGCGACATCTCCAGCCCCAAGAGCATCTGGGTCATCATCTTGGGGGTGCCAAGGTTTGAGAACTCGGCGCCAAAGAAGTTTGACGCAGCCACAAGGAACATGATGAGCACGGTGATTTCCAACGCTTTAATCATGTTGTCAAAGAAACCGGCAAAGGTAAATTTGCGGTATCCGATGGATAAAAGTATAGATCCAAAGGCGCCCATTGCGGCGGCTTCTGCTGGCGTTGCAAAGCCCAATAAGATTGAGCCCAGAGCAAACGAGATCAAAATCGTTGGCGGCATGAGACCGGCAAAAAATTCATCCCAAAGGTCTGAAAACTCAAAGCGGCCATCTGCATCGCTTCGATAAATAGGCAAGGCCAAAACCCCAAGAAGGAGTGTAAAGGCAAACAAGAGCGCTGAAACTATCGGGAAGCCCTCGGCCCAATTTGCCAAGACCATGTAGCCATGGAACAAAATTGCCAAAGGAAGCGCAATGCGCAGAACCGTTAGATTGCGATAGGCAAGATATGCAAAGAAGAAAACAGCGCACAACACAATCAAGCCGCTAAACGGAACAACCCCAGCAAGGGAACCACTTAGACCAAGGCCAAAGACACGGCAAATGGTTAAAACCCCTAAAGATATCAGCGCGACTTCGGCGCCATAGAAATCAGAGGTTTTTGGTTGATCCTCTTCTGATAGAATGGGTCCAAGGTCCGGGTTCAGCCAGCAGCGTCCCAATGTATAGACAAGGTACAATGTTGCAAGCAATGCCCCGGGGATAAACGCCCCGCGGAACAGATCCAGTGTGGACACCTCTAGAACGGGGCCCATAACAATCAACATGATGGAGGGTGGGATCAAGATGCCCAACGTGCCGCCAGCTGTAATTGTGCCCGCTGCAAGTTTAACATTATAGCCCGAGCGGCTCATGGTCGCCCCGGCCATAATACCCAACAAGGTCACTGAGGCCCCGACGATACCAGTGGCCGCCGCAAAGATTGTCGAGACAATCAGCACGGCAATATAAAGCGAGCCGCGCACGCGGGCCATGATCATCTGGATGGATGCGAATAACCGCTCCATAAGACCAGCCGCCTCCATGACAATACCCATTAAGATGAACAGAGGAACCGCCATGAGTTGGTCGTTGAGCATTGTAGAGTTTGTATTCAAGGTCATCAAAAGCGTTGTGAGTTTGAAGTTTGATGCCCAAATGCCAAAGACAAAGGCCAAAAAGATCAATGTGAACGAAATTGGAAAGCCGATAAAGATCACAAAGATCATCGCTGCCAACATGATGAACCCTATGGTGGGTTTGGAAAGACCCGGTCGTGCCGACATGATATCAGTAAACCATTCGCCACCGGGTGTGGCATCTGGAAAGAAAACCGCCAGAACCAGCCAAATTAAGGCGATGAAATACGCTGGCATTGCCCTGACAAAATAGCGTTCACGCTCTTTGCCCATTTTATGCAGGGCGCGGAACAGTTCCGGAAAACCTTGCAGAAAAAGTAGTAAACCACCGATTGGCATAGCAAGGCGCGCAGGCCATAGGAGTGGCTCCCAAGGGCTGTCAAAAGCTGTCTCGCCAGTTCTATAGGCAACCTCCCAATACTGGGCGGCGATGATGGTGAAAAAGAGCATGGAGGGTATGAAAAACGCCATATAAAGCAGGGCATCAACGGTTGCCTGCGTTTTGTTGGACCAATTTCGATACAGGAAATCCGCGCGTATATGCACGCCGCGCATCAGACCATACCCTGCAGCCCCCATGAACAGGACGCCTGAAATCATTCGGCTGATGTCATAGGCAAACTGTGTTGGCCCAAGACCCAAGGCGCGGGCGGTGTCGTCCCAGCCATTGCTGGCCATAATGCCAAAGGCGTTGCGCGAAAATACTTCGATCACAACAACACCGATCAAGGGAATCATCAACAGGCATAAGATTTTACCGGCCCAGTCATTGATCAGATCAATCCACCCCGTGATGGGGCGTTGCCATGGCGTCATATCTTCTGGGGTTTCCCCTGGTTTCTCTTGCCGCCGCTCTGCGATCAACTCATCTGCGATTTCTAAATCGTCGGGTATAACCTCGTCAGCCATGAACCCTCTCCCTTTCTGTGCTCTCTCTTTTTAAAGGGAGCGTTCTTTTTTAGGAAAAAGCCAGATGCTCTTACCAAAAAAAGACAATGTGTGGGGGCCCGCAAGGGCCCCACCTTTATCATCAAAGCAGTTTACTTCAAAGTGTCTGCGTGGGCTTTACCCAAACCAGCGTTAGACGCCTGTGCACCCGCCCAGAATGGAACGGCGATGTCAGCAAAATCTTTTTGTGACTGCCATACTTCTGCGAAGAATTCATTGTCTGCGGCGGCAGCTTCAAGAAGCTTTTTCGCAGCAGCCATGTACTCTGAGAAGTAGTCTGCAGGCGTATCTTCTAGAATAACGCCATGGTTCTCTGTCAGGTCTTTCAGAGACTTACCGTTTTCAAGGATACGGTAAGACATTGACTTAGACAAAGACGCGTTTGCAGCAACTTCCAAGGCTTTTTGCTCAGTTGCTGACAGGCTGTCGTATACATCACCATTGATGTAAAGGTCAGCGTTCACAACAACCTGGTGCAAACCTTGCAGATAGTAGTGCTTAAGAACTTTTTGGAAGCCAAAGACTGAGTCTGGCTTCGGGCAGCACCACTCAGCCGCGTCGATTGTGCCTTTTTCAAGCGCAGGCAGGATGTCCCCACCGCCCATGGCAACAGCCGCAACACCGATTTCGTTATAGGCTGCACCAACCATGCCTGGAGGGGCACGGAAACGCAGTTTACGGAAGTCATCCATAGAGTTGATTGGCTCTGGGAACCAACCCAATGCTTCTGGTCCAACGGGCTGCAACATAAAGCCTTTTACATTCACGCCCATTTCGTCCCAAAGCTGGTCGTAAAGCTCTTTACCACCACCGTATTGGAACCATGACAGGAATGCGAGAGCATCCATACCAACACCAGCACCCGCAATCGGTGCGCCAAAGAGGTTGGCAGCTGGGTGCTTACCGCCCCAGTAGTGTGTCCAAGCGAAACCGCCTTCTACCAGGCCGGCGTCAACCGCGTCCATGATATCGCGCGGGCCAACAACAGCACCTGCAGGCAGAATTTCGATTTTCAACGAGCCGCCTGTCAAGGCCGCAACATCGTCCGCAAAGCTCCCCAGCATTTTAACTTCGTCTGATGAATTGCTTAGAACTGACTGAATACGAATGACGGTTTCAGCCGTTGCAGTAGACGCCATCATTGCGGCGGCGACACCTAGCGCAGTTGCGCTAGTTTTCAGTTTTTTTAGGTCAAACATTATAGTTTCCTCCCAAATGTTGTGCCTTCTTTATTGATACTCATGCTTCCGTCGAAGGCATTGTGGAAGCTTGAATCTCGATATTGGTTATCCTGGCGCTACAGCTTGAATGAACGCAAGAACACCAATTTCAGGATCGGTAAGGCCACGGTGGAACATTTCCGCCGCAACATATACTAAAACAGCAAGTCCGAGCCAAGAAATGATCGGGAACTTTGCCAGTAATTTCATGATTAAAGTGGCCGCAAAGGCCATAAGAGCAATGGCCAAGGCAAGGCCAAAGATCAGCATATTGGTATCGCCATCGGCAATCGCAGCCACCGCTAGAACGTTGTCAATCGACATTGATACATCTGCAACCATGATATATGTCATCGCCCGCCGCATAGTTTTGCGCGGCGACTCCGTAGGGTCCAGTTCGGCGGTGTCTGCTGTTTCGACTTCAACGGTTTCTTCATTGTTGCGTTGGTTGGATTCTCGAATTTCACAAAATAGCCGCCAACAGACCCAGAACAGGAGTAAGGCCCCGACGAAGAGCAACCCCGGTATGCCCAGAAGCTTGGTGGCGATAACGGCAAAGACAATGCGCAGCAAGGCTGCGACCACCATGCCATAAAATATCGCCTTTTTGCGCATCTCTGGCGGCAAAGAGGCGGCTGCCATGCCAATAATCAAGGCGTTGTCGCCGGACAAAACTATGTCTGCGACAATGATCGAGAAAATATCACCGGCTTCAGCAATCATGAGTAGTGGCCTCCGGCGGTGGTTGTTTTTTGGTCTTGTATAATCATATCAGCTGCTTTTTCCCCAATCATTATGGCTGGTCCATTGGTGTTTCCTGAAACGATCTGCGGCATGATTGAGCAATCAACAACGCGCAGCCGGTCAAGACCATAAACCCTTAAAGTTTCATCCACCACTGCCATCGGGTCCTGGCCCATTTTGCAGGTGCCTGTTGGATGGTAAATTGTTGTCGAATGCTGCCTTGACCAGTCAAGCAACCCCTCATAATCTTCGTCGGGCAACTCAGGGCCGGGTTTGTATTCGGTTTCAATCATATCGGACACAGGTTGGTGGCGACAAATGCGTCTGGCCACTCTGATGCCATCAACAATTGTATTTTGGTCGACCTGTTCAGATAAATAGTTCGGATGAATGGCCGGATTGTCTTGGATATTTGCCGATTTTAGCAGGATTTCTCCGGTGCTTTGCGGACGCAGTTGTAAAACCGAAGCTGTAAAAGCGTCAAAGTTATGCATTTCGATGGTTGGATCATCTGCGCTGAGCGGCTGGATGTGAAATTGAATGTCTGGGCTTTCCAGTTCGGGGCGTGTTTTTAGAAAAGCGGTGCCAAGGCTGGCTGCGAGCGTCATCGGGCCCGAGCGATTGAACGTATATTGCATCCCAATTAAAAGGTGGTTCAGCAACCCGCGCGTTTTTGTATTGATGGTGGGCAAATTTACCTTGTAAACGGGCCGCGCCTGCAAATGATCTTGTAGATTTTTCCCAACCCCGCCCAAAGCGTGAGAAACCTCAATCCCGTGGGCCTTCAACTCATCAGGCGTACCAATGCCCGACAGCATAAGCAATTGCGGAGATCCGATTGCGCCTGCGCTTAAAATGACTTCCTTGCGGGCTTTTATATGCTGTTTTTTGTGGCCTTGATTGATCACGATGCCCGTTGCGGTACGGCCTTCAAAGGTGATTTTTTCAACCAGTGCACGGGTTAGAATGTGTAGGTTTTCGCGGCGGCGGATCGGCTTAAGATAAGCTTTTGCGGCACTACAGCGCAGACCGTTTTGGGCCGTTTGCTGGAAAAAACTGACGCCTTCCTGATCTCCGGAGTTGTAATCACTATTATAAGCATATCCGGCCGCCTGAGCCGCTTCGACCCATGCATCAACAATGGGCCAAGCACTGTGCGACTGGTTGACCTCAAGCGGTCCATTTTGTCCCCGCTCGCCGGTCTCGGGTCCATTCCAGTTTTCTGATTTTATAAAGTAGGGAAGAACATCATCCCAAGCCCAGCCAGAGTTTCCTCTTTGCGCCCATCCATCATAGTCCTGCGGTTGGCCGCGCACATAGAGCAAACCGTTGATCGAACTTGATCCCCCTAAGGTTTTGCCGCGTGGCCAGTTGATCGCGCGGCCGTTTAAACCGGGATCCTGCTCTGTTCTGTACATCCAGTTCAAAGCCGGATTCTTGATCGTGCGAAAATATCCAACGGGAATATGAATCCACGGTGATACATCGCGGCCGCCGGCTTCGATGACGGCCACACGCGCCTTGGGATCAGCGCTCAGCCGATTAGCTAGCACACACCCAGAAGAGCCTGCGCCCACAATCACGTAGTCAAATTCCAAAAAGTCCTCCCAAACTTCAAAAAATGAGACTTTTAGTCCCAATTTATTAAAAATGCATTGTTTTTTGATTCTTTTCAAGTGATATTTTGTGCAAACCAGTTTGGGAGTACGAAAATGTCGTCTTCAGAGCGAATGCCCACCAATCTGAGGCCACTATTAATCTTAGAGGCGCTAGGCGAATCTTCATCGCCAATGACGCCGACAGAAATTGGTCGCGCGGTTGGGCTACCGAAACAAACTGTGCATCGGGTATGCGCGACCTTGGTGGATCAAGGCTTTTTGATCTATGAGGAAAATGGCAAAAGACTGCGCGCTGCGCGCCGCAGCCGCACCATTGGCGCAGGGTTGATGTTTTCGTCGCATTTACATGTGATTAGAAGACAAATTTTAGAGGACGTTGCCCGTAAGGTTGAGGAAACGGTCAATTTCGTCGTGCCTGAGGTGTCAGGAATGAATTATCTTGACCGCGTGGAAACAGACTGGGCCTTTCGGGTTCAATTGCCAATTGGAACGAACGTGCCTTTTCATTGCACCGCCAGTGGCAAGACCTACCTGTCGTCGCTCTCTGCAAAAGACCGGGCAAAGTTGGTTCCAGCCTTAAACTTACAAGCTCACACCTCAAATACGTTTACCTCTCCAGAGGCCTTGATGCAGGAATTAGACAGTATTTCCAAGCAAGGGTACGCTCTGGATAACGAAGAGTTTCTGGATGATATGTTGGCGATTGCCGTGCCGGTTCGTCACGCCAACGGGCGATTTGTTGCGGCACTTGCGTTTCACGGGCCATCGATACGTCTAAACCGTGAGAAATTGGTGGCCTCCAAGCCTGTCCTAGTTGAAGCTGCGCGACAATTGCAAGCTGTCTTATTTGCCGACTGACCTCTATTCGCCTGAAAATGAAGGCTGCAACATTCACCGCCAAGCCCCCCTCATTCGACAGCTTGGGGCAGAGCCACTGGGTTCTCTGACCAATAAGACATCAAAGATCACAGGTGGTGGCTTTGTTTACACGGGTTTGCTTTCCATTCGAAAAGAAAAATTGATGAAAGCCCACCAGAATGTAAAGGATTCCCGCTTTACGTTGCGAAATGCAGTATAGGCAACTCTCAGTGAGCGTGATTTACTCCCAAAATCTAACCTTT
>CABZJG010000094.1 GCA_902525995.1 Paracoccaceae bacterium
CGAGCCTAGCCATCAAAGGCACCATACCACGGATATGCTGAATGGATCAGAAACGCTTGAGATTATTGATGATTTTGGATCTGTAAAGGACTTGGATCATGGCTTGGTCAACGGGGGCGTGGCCCGGGAATGGTGGACAATTCACCCTGATGATCCGCTTTGTGCAAACGGCCAAACACACTGGACCTGTGAAAATAGCCGTGGTGATTGGTCTGTTCGCACCGAAACATATGCCAAAATGGTTTCAGACGCCGAGTATTTTCATCTTACAGCACGCCTAGAGGCTTATGAAAACGAGGCGTTGATCTTCGAAAAGGACATCTCGCAAAAGATTAAGAGGGACCTTAGGTAATCGGTTAACCTTTCAAATCGGCGCATTTGGCATTTAGGTTTGTCAGCCAATCTGGATCCATTTCAGGTACAGAAGACAGCAATAACTCTGTATAACCGGGATGTGGCGGTTGAAAGACTTCGGTTTTTTGGCCCTGTTCAACGACCTTTCCTTCGTTCATGACCACGACCTGATCCGAAATGGCTTTAACCGTTGAAATATCATGCGTGATAAACAGATAGGTCAGCCCCAATTCCTTTTGCAGACGCAGCAGCAGCTTTAGAATGCCTTCCTGAACGATCTGATCAAGAGCCGAGGTCACCTCGTCGCAAATCACAAAATCTGGATTGGCGGCCAAAGCCCGGGCAATGCAAATACGCTGTTTTTGACCACCTGACAATTCGCTTGGAAGGCGCTCTAGAAAGCGGCCGTCCAGTTCAATCATCTCAAGCAGCTCAAGAATACGGTCATTTTTGGCTTTGCCGCGCAGATCAAGATAGAATTCCAGCGGCCTGCCTATAATATCGCGCACTGTTTGCCGCGGGTTCATTGCCGTATCCGCCATCTGATAGATCATTTGAATACGGCGCTTTTGGTCTTTGCTGCGATCGGCCAATGCCGGCGGCAATTCGGTGCCATCAAAATGCACACTGCCGGCGGTTTGCGGCAGCAGGCCGGTGATCACCCGCGCGGTTGTCGATTTTCCCGAACCAGACTCGCCGACCACTGCGACAGTTGATCCTTTGGGAACTTCGATATCAACGTCGAACAAAACTTTTGACACCCCATAGGCGGCATCAATGCCTTTTAGGGACAGGATGCTCTGACCAATTTCCTGCTCTTTCTTTTCCAAAGCGCGCACCGACCAAAGCGATTTTGTGTAGCTTTCTTTCGGAGTGCTTAACATCTGGCGGGTCGGGGCTTCCTCCACCTCATAGCCGTAGCGCAGAACCTTTATGAAATCTGACATCTGGGCCACAACAGCGAGATCATGGGTGATGTAAATCGCAGCCGTATTAAACTCTTCGACAATTTTGCGCATTGAAGACAGCACTTCCACCTGCGTTGTCACATCCAAAGCTGTGGTTGGCTCATCAAAAACAATTAAATTCGGCCGCGGCGACATTGCCATTGCGGTCATGACGCGTTGCAATTGCCCGCCTGACACCTGATGCGGGTAGCGGTCACCAATATGTTCAGGGTCGGGTAAATTCAATGCATCATAAAGGATACGCGCATCGCTGTAAGCTTCGCTGCGATCTTTGAGGCCAGCGCGAATGGTAGAGGCTGTGGTCTGCGCGATGAGCCGATGTGCCGGATTGAAAGAGGCCGCGGCAGATTGTGCCACATAGGTCATCCGGTTGCCCCAGAACTTCCTCTTTTCCGCGTCACTTAACTTTGCCAGATCTACGCCGTCAAAGATGATTTCCCCGGCTGTTATTTTGCAGCCAGGTTGTGTGTATCCCATGGCGGCAAGTCCTAAGGTTGATTTGCCTGCGCCGGATTCGCCAATAAGCCCCATGACTTCGCCGCGCCGCAGTGTCAGATCAACACCGTTGACGATGTCATGCCATTTCTCGTCTGAAAATCCTTGGATTTTCAAGCCTTTGATATCAAGCAGGATATCACCTTTTTGACCGCTATCACTCATCGCGAATACCACTTGTTTTGTGCAAGAACCAATCCACGACAAAATTCACTGCCACTGTCAGCAGTGCAATCGCTGATGCGGGCAGCAGGGGGGTTAGACCGGCTTTTAGATCATATTGCGCAAATTGGATTAAGGACGCGTTTTCGCGGACCATTGATCCCCAATCCGCAGTGGGCGGTTGAATGCCAACACCCAAGAAAGACAGCGCTGCAATTGCAAGAAACACAAAGCAGAAACGCAGCCCAAACTCGGCAACCAGAGGCGGCATAATATTGGGCAGAATTTCACGGCGCATAATCCACCCAATACCTTCGCCCCGCAGGCGGGCGGCTTCAACATAATCCATAACCACAACATTAATGGCCACAGCGCGGGTTAAACGGAACACACGCGTGCTGTCCAGAACGGCGATTATTATGATCAGATTAATCACGGTTGAGCCAAAAACTGACAGCAGAACCAGCGCAAAAATAAGACTGGGGATGGCCATTAAAACATCCACTGTCCGGCTTAGAAACTGATCTAGCCAGGACCGGTTTATGGCCGCTGCAAGCCCAAGACCACCACCAATGAGAAATGCTAATAATGTCGTTGCAACTGCAATGCCAACAGTATTGCGAGCACCATATATCATCCGCGAGAAAATATCGCGACCAATTTGATCTGTGCCAAAGATAAACTCGGAACTCCAAGGCGCATAGGGCACTGGGAACACTTCTGCTTCGCCATAGGGTGCCAGGAGCGGCGCAAAGATGGCGACAATAGCGTAGATAAGAATGACAGACATCCCAAAGCGGGCGGTCATCGGTGATTTCTTTAAATCCAGCTTTATTCTTGTCCAAAGAGTACGGCGTTCTTGAAAAGCGCCGACTTCGCCAAGTGCAGAATAGGTTTCAGGGTCTTGTGTCATTTCGGGTGCAGAAGCCTCGGGTTTGTTATGATGCCAATGATATCGGCCGTCAGATTAAGCAGGATATAGGTCATTGCAAAAATCAGGGCGCAGCCTTGCACGACCGGAATATCCCGACTTGTCACGGCATCCACCATCAGTTGACCGACGCCCGGATAGACAAACACAACTTCTACCACCACAACGCCAACCACCAGATAGGCAAGGTTAAACGTAATCACAGTGGCAATTGGTGCCCAGGCATTGGGCAGCGCGTGTTTGATGATGACTTCTGTTTGGGATGCGCCAGACAGACGCGCCATTTGGATATAAGGACTGGCCAGCAAATTGATAATGGCTGCCCTGGTCATCCGCATCATATGCGCAACAATCACAAGCGTGAGCGTCATAGCGGGCAGGGCGGCTTTAAACATTCGCTCTGCAAGAGGTGTCGCCGCATCAACGTTTGCCAGAGATGGAAACACCGGCCAGAGCGAAGCGAGCAAAAGGATAAGGATATAAGCGACAAAGAATTCAGGAAAGGAAATAGTTGTTAGCGTCGCCGTGTTGACGGTGCGATCATAAATCGAATTGCGGTAAAGCGCGCTGGTTATTCCCAGCGCAAGGGCGATAGGAACCGCGATAATCGCTGTCATAGAAGCCAAAAACAGAGTGTTCCACAATCGTGGAGCGATAAGATCTACGACGGGGCGGGAGCGGTCTATCCCAGACGCATTGCGGCCAGAAAATGAGGTGCCGAGGTCACCTTGCACAACATTACCTATCCACTGTGCATATCGCATATATGCCGGCTCATCCAGCCCAAGTTCACGGCGAAATGCAGCCACCGTTTCTTTGGTTGCAGCCTGTCCTAGTACCGCTTCGCCAAAGTCTCCGGGCAACATTTCTATCGCCGAAAAAATAATGATTGAGACGATAAATAGTGTTGCAAGCCCCAAGCCTAAACGCTCAAGAACCGTTCTAAATACAGCATGCAAGAGAAATCACCGCTCTGTTAGATTAAGTTATTATACAGGCCAACAGGGGTCGGCCTGTACAAATGTTATTGCGAAGTTAGCCTTCGACCCACCAACGCTCGGCGGCTTTTGCACCATCAAGATCCCAGTTGGCTGCCATTTCTTCTGGTTGGCCAATTCTTTTGTTCACGGCTGAGATATAGTTGGCAAACATTGGAACCAATGCGCCGCCATCATCGTTAACCAGTGCCTGGGCTTCGTAATATTGCTCGCGACGTTTTGATGTGTCGAGCTCTTTACGTGCTGCTTGAACCAATTCGTTGAACCGAGCAGATGAATCAGTGCCCTTCCAGGCTGTATCATTCCATTCGGTGTCGTTGGTGTAAGCGGCTGAGAACATCCAGTCTTCGGTCGGACGGCCGCCCCAATAGCAAGCGCACCAGCCTTTTTTGTTCCACACGTTTGACCAGTACCCATCAGATGGCTCACGTACCACTTCAACGTTGATACCCGCTTCAGCTGCTGAGTTCGCAATCAACTGGGCCGCATCAACCGCGCCTGCGAATGCTGCATCAGCTGCAGACAGCTGGATCGCGCCCGAGTGGCCAGATTTCTTGTAGTGGAAGGCCGCTTTGTCCGCGTCAAACTCCCGTTGTGGTAGGTCACCATTGTGATAGGGGTTTGCTGTTGAGATTGGGTGGTCATTGCCTAATGCACCATGTCCGAGAAGGATTTTGTCAACTAACTCTTGGCGTTTTACAGCATATTTAAGTGCCATACGCAGGTCATAGTTATCAAACGGCGCAACATCTAACCGCATTGGGAAGGTATAGTGCAATGTACCGGTGTTTTCTTGAACATTAAGATTTGGCACACGCTCCATCAAGTTAACAGTTTTGGGATCCACCCTGTCGATGATATCTACGTCGCCGTTCATCGCAGCATTCTGCCGCGCTGTCACATCAATCAACGACAGAATTTCGATTGAGTCTGCGTGGCCTGCGCCTTCTTTCCAGTAATTCGGAAACTTAGTGAATTTTGCTGCAACGCCAGGCTCAAAGCTATCAATTACAAATGCACCAGTTCCGATCCCTGAACCCCAATCCATTGTGCCATCGCCATTGGATGGGCGGATTGAGAAGTGGTAATCTGACACGATGAACGGGAAGTCGGCATTGCCATCAGCAAGAGCAAACACAACGGTGTCGCCATCAATTGAGATTTCATTGACTGCGGTCAGCAAACCTTTGGCTGCGGATGTTGAATCTTCACCACGGTGATGGTTGAAGCTGTCTACGACATCTTGCGGTGTAAGGGTCTTGCCATTGTGGAACTCTACGCCTGAGCGGATCTTAAACCGCCAAGTGGCCGCATCGGCCGAGGCTTCATAGCTTTCAGCAAGTTCAGGGCGAAGTTGTCCGTTTGGACCCACTTCAGTAAGGTGGTTTGAGAAAGTATATCCGACAATGCTACTCCAAGCATTCTCATAGGTGGCTGGATCCAGCGTGTCTGTTGTTGAGCCGTGGCCCATGCCGAACCGCATCATCCCACCTTTTTTCGGCGTTGCGGCAAAAGCTTGTGTCGCCAGACCCAAGGCTGCTGGAACAGCAACACCGGCTGCGAGTGCAGATGTCATAAACTGCCGCCGGTCGATAAGACCCCGCATGAGCAAGGATTGTTGCTGTTTTACAAATTTATCAGTCATGTTTTCCCCCTGATTGGAAATTTGATTTTGTATACCCTACTAAAAGTTGTGGGCGGCCTAAGATCAAGCCAAAACTTAGAAAAATGGTAAAAAAACCGTGTTTAGCTATGATTTGAAAAGGGATGTCAGGAAATCATCCAGGTTATTCTTAAATTATGACTTTTTAATCAATCCATTCGCAAGGAATTCGTGCAATCGCATTTTGATTACTTTGATGTCTGAAACAGATGGTATGACCATTCTTGGCCGCGAAATCACGAGAGCTTATGATTGGGATCGGGTGCTATAGAAGACGCCCTTTTCGACGCTTAGGAGGTAGTTATGAAAGAATTTAATGCCTTTATAGGACTTGATGTACATAAGGACAGTATATCGGTTGCAGTGGCAGAATCGGGGCGTGCTGGTGAAATCCGAATGTATGGAACAATCGCTAACTCACCCACCGCTGTGGCAAAGTTGATTAGGAAACTTGTTAGTCGACATGGGGCAATTGAGGTTGTTTATGAGGCTGGCCCCTGTGGGTATGGCATTTTCCGCCAACTTTCTGAAATGAATGTGGTCTGTAGGATTGTTGCACCAAGCCACACGCCAAAGCGGCCTGGTGATCGTGTAAAGAATGATACTAAAGATGCCATGATGTTGGCGAGATTGCTACGCGCTGGTGAATTAACATTCGTATGGGTCCCCGACGTTATTCACGAAGCAATGAGAGATCTCGTTAGAGCTCGCCAAACATCTTCTGACGATGTACGGAAGGCTCGCGCTCTGATCAGCATGTATCTATTAAAACGGGGCTGCCGGTATGAGAAAGGAAAACCGTGGACATTGAAATTTCGCCTGTGGCTGACATCTCTCAAATTTGAGCACGTCGCGACGAAGTATGCCCTACAAAGTTACATAAACCGATTAGAACAAGCGGAAGGTCGTAGAGTTGAAATAGACCAACAAATTACTGACCTAATCCCTGAATGGGATCTAGCTCCAGTTGTCACTGCTCTGCAAGTTTTTAAAGGCATCAGTCAAACAACAGCGGTAACACTTGCAGCTGAAATTGGCGATTTTTCCAGGTTCTCGAGCCCGCGGCAACTCATGTCTTATCTTGGACTTGTACCTAGTGAATATTCCAGTGGTGGGAAGCAACGTCCCGGAGCAATCACTAAAGCCGGAAATAAGATTGCTCGGGTAATGCTTATTGAGGCGGCTTGGGGGTATCGTTGGCCTCCCAAGGTGGGTCAGATATTATTGCAGAAGCGTATGAACTATAGCCAGCCGCTAAAAGATACAGCATGGAAGGCTCAAGTACGACTGAACAAACGGTTCCGTCAACTAGAGAAGCGCGGAAAGCGCAATACCGTTGCAGCTACGGCGGTTGCGCGGGAACTCGTCGGTTTTATCTGGTATGTCGCGATAGGTGCGATGTCGATGAACACCTGACAGTATGTAGTGATATTGGCAGCAATCAGGGCATCAGACGCGGAACGAGGAAAACCGTCGGTCGAGAATTGAGATCCACAAAAGATGTGGACATCTGACAGCAGAATGAACGATTACCTCCGCCGCTTACCACAATGGAGTCCCGATCCCCGCATCGGAGTTTGAGCAACCGTCGCAAAAGTCTGGTGCCTTGATCCTGTCAATATCGCGATGTTTTTGATCTCGACGCTAGGCGAACTGTCTAGTGTTATATTGTTGTGCCTATAGTTATTGCAAATGGTCATCGGAGTTC
>CABZJG010000095.1 GCA_902525995.1 Paracoccaceae bacterium
ACAGGTGCGACCCATCTAACGATATCTTTTTATGATAGCACCGGAAAGAAAATGGAAGAATTCAATGGGCATTCAACAGAGCCAAATGGTAAAATTGATAGAACTGGTGAACCTTATGATTTCAATGATAAAATTAAGTTCTATAGCTCGACTGATCGAGACCCGTTTGGTCAACATGGCAATATGTACCCTGAATTAAGCACCAAATTTGGCAAACATACAAGCACTTGGACGGGTAGCGACACCGAAATTCTTCAAAAAATTGAACAGGGTAAAGGCGCTGGACAAAAAATCAATGACAAAGATTTAGACTATGCGCTTTTAAGCCAAAATAGTAATTCTGTCGCCAACACGGTGCTCGACAGCATGGGGCTTGAAACACCTGCAGCAGATCGTCTTGCTCCAGGTGTTAACAACAATCTACTCGGCCAAAGTTCATCTTCTTCTAATGATGGCAACGAAGGAAACGAGGGTAACGAGGGCAACGAAGGTAACGAAGGAAACGAAGGTAACGAGGGTAACGAAGGTAACGAAGGTAACGAGGGCAACGAAGGTAACGAAAGAAACGAAGGAAACGAGGGCAACGAAGGACGTAAAAGCTCCGGCGGGGGCGGTAAGCCCGTCGTTGTTGACCTTGATGGCGACGGCGTTGAGATCGATACATTGTCAACCAGTACAGCCAAGTTCGACTTCGACAATGATGGTTACCGCGAAAAAACCGCGTGGGTCGGTAAGGATGATGGCCTGCTGATGTTTGATGTTGGCAACGATGGTAAAGTCACCGAGGCCAAGGAAATTGCCTTTGCGTTCTTCACGGAAAATGAAGACGGCACCGACCTTGAAGCGCTGCGGGAGGTCTTTGATAGCAATGGGGATGATCTGCTGAATGCCAATGATGATGATTGGTCGCAATTCAAGGTCTGGAAAGACAGCAATCAAAATGGCATGGCCGATGAAGGTGAGTTGATGACGCTTGACGAGGTTGGCATCAAAGAGCTTAACCTAATTACCCGTGAAGGGACCTCGGCAGTTCTGAATGATGGCACGATCAATCACGGTCTCATTGATGTGACTATGAAGGACGGTTCTGTGGTGGATGGCGGAGATATTGCATTCGCCTTTGATAAAAACGGTGAACGCGAGTTTGTGGATGAGAACGGCAACATCGTTACGGAATATGAAGCCGGTTCTGCTTCACAAAACGGGGGCGTTGTGAGCTTTGCCTTTGGAGATACCAAACAGCTTGTTCACCACCTTCAGATGCTGGGCTTCATGGATAGTGCCATTGCGATCATGGAATTTGCCGAACAGGAAGGAGATGATGTTGTCTTTAAGCAAGAAGACGGTTTTACCTTGGTCACAGTTGAAAACACGACCGTTTCGTCACTGCTGGAGGCAATGATCTCACATACCGACGATGCGCTTGTTTCGCCCGCGCAAAACAGCAGTACAAGCCAGCCCGACAGCGATGGGCTGATTGCCTATGACGGTGATATGTTTGAGTTTGATGAAGAAGAAGGCGAGACCAATACGCCTGTGGATGAAAGTACAGCCGCATTAGTGGCTCAAGAGGTTGCTCAAACAGACCCGGCTATCCCTGTGAGCGATGAGCAAAGGAGCGCAACAAGTGCTGAAGATGCAGTTGAGCCTGATGACACAGAGAATAACGAGGCTCTACACGAAGCAATAAACGAATACGCCGCTTAGCGTATTTTTCTCCCTGCTAAGCACAAATAAGCCCCACCTGCACTTATGAGGTGGGGCTTATCCTTCCCTGAAGGCGCGATAAAAATAATCTGCAAGTGGTTTGGTCAAATAGCTCAGAGGCGCGCGTTCCGCCGTGCGGATGTAGGCTTCCACCGGCATGCCCGGAACAAGCGATTGCTCGCCAGCTTTACCAGCTCTGTATCAAGCGGAGAGATTTCGGCCTCATAGTAGGCCTTTCCAGTTGCTTCATCTATAAAGCTATCAGCTGAGATTGTGTTCAGAACACCAAAAATCTCCGGTGTAAATCGTTGATCCAGAGCCGTGAAGCGCAGAGAAACTTTCTGACCTGATACAATCTGATCAATGTCTGGTGCAGGGACACGGGCAGATACCACAAGTGCCTGATCCTGTGGTACAATATACATGATATCCTTTGCCTTCTGCACGATGGATTGCAAGGCAAAGACCTGAGAGCCATAGACAATACCACTGACTGGTGTAGTGATTTCCATGCGAGAGAGTTTGCGCAGTGCGATACCCTGCTTTTCCAGGAGCTCAGCACGGTCTGATTCTAAATTACGAAGCTCTGTGATGACTTTTTCGCGTAGGGTTGTTTTTAAGCGGATTTTGCCCAGCTCTACAGCTGCAATTGCACTTAAATGTTGCCCGCGTAACGCAACCAGACGTCCCAGCTCCCCTTGCAGACGGGCGCGGCTGCGTTGCTGCTCAAGGAGCTTGGAACGCACCACTAAACCTTGCTCATCAAGATAGGTATTGGCTGTAATTTCCTCATCAAGCAGCTCAAGTTGAAGATTGATGGATGTGGTCTGTGCATCAACACCGCTGACTTGTTTTCGCGTCTGGATAATCTGCTCTTCCATCTGCGCGATCTCATTTGAAAATGCTGACCGATGGGCCTCAAACAGGCGATGTTGTCCGGCTATGACATCCTTTGAAGGAATATGTTCCAGTCCTGTTAGAGTGACTTCAAACCCGGCTGCATCATCTCGCTCTGCTTTGAGCCGTGCTATACGCGCGGTGGTTTCCAAAAGTTGTTGTTCAACAATCACCAGCTCAGCGCGAACATCCGTATCGTTAAGCCGTAACAACGCCTGACCAGCTTCAACGTAATTCCCATTACGTGCATAGATCGCACCAACTATTCCGCCATCGGGGTGCTGAATAACCTGGCGATTGCTTTCCACCTTGATAAGACCAGGAGCAATAACAGCTCCAGCAATACGGGTTTGCATTCCCCAAACACCAAGTAAGCCGCCCAGAAGACCAAGCGCAATGAAGCCTGTGAGAAAGGCAAAACGTCCACCCCAGCGCAGCTTATGCACCTGTCTCATCCCAGTGCTCCAGTTGATGTCTCTGCCTGGTGGATTTGCGGGACATTTTTCACCATGCGCTTGAGCACTTCATCGCGCGGTCCATTGGCACGGATCAGACCCTGCTTGAGAACAATAAGAGTATCGCATTGCGCAATGGCCAGAGGGCGGTGTGTCATGATAATCACGGCCTTGCTTTGTGCTTTCATATCAATGATCGCTTTGTTCAAAGCCTCAGAGCCTTCTGAATCGAGTGCTGAATTCGGTTCATCCAAAATCAGAAGGGAGGGGTTACCATAAAACGCGCGTGCCAGGGCAATGCGTTGTCTCTGCCCTCCTGAGAGCCTGCCATCCCCACCATCCAGTAATGTGTTGTAACCTTGCGGAAGAGACGTGATTAGTTCATGGGCATGTGCTTTTCTTGCGGCCTCTTCCACCGCCAGATCGTCAGGGGCTTCACTCATGCGTGCAATGTTTTCAGCAATTGTGCCAGGAAAAAGTGTCACGTTTTGCGGCAAATAACCGATGAGCTTCCCAAGCGTTACATAATCATATTGATCTATCGTCGCTCCGCCAAAGCGGATTTCTCCAAGCGTGGTAGGCCAAAGACCGGTCATTGCTCTTGCCAATGTGGATTTGCCCGAACCCGACGATCCTATAATACCAACAGCCTGACTAGATCTCACCTCAAAAGAAACCTGTTGCAATGTGGCGGCATCTCCACCTGGGGGAATAACTGTGACATTGAGCACTGATAGATGCGCATTCGGACAAGTCAGGCCATGCTTTTCAACGGGCGCAGGAATTTCTGTCAGAAGTGCTGTGAGCGCGCGCCAGCTTTCCATACTGCGTTGTATCTGCGGCCAGCCTGAAAGTGTTTATTCAATTGGCTGCAGGGCACGCCCCAGCAAAATTGATCCTGCAATAATAGCACCGCCAGTTAACTCGCCTTTAAGGACAAGGTATGCCCCAAAAGCCAACATGGCTGACTGCAAGAACAGGCGAAAGGATTTGGAGAGTGAGGAGAAGCCGCCGCCCAGATCATTGGAACGCATCGATTGGTCAAGCGCTTTGCGCCGGTAAGATACCCAGCGTTTGAGAATATCGGGCAACATGCCTTGTGACAGGATTACCTCAGATGATTTTTGTGATTGGGTGCTGAAGCTATGCGCCTGTGTTGAGGTTTGCGCGGCCTCTTTGGCTTTTCGCTGCGTGCTCCATTGGTTAATCACTGTCAACGTGAGCAAGACAGCACCGCCTGCAATGCCAAGCCAGCCAAGGCTCGGATGGAATATAAAGATCGCCATAAAAAAGATTGGGGACCATGGGATATCGCATAGTGCGAGGATCACGGGAGAGGAAAAAAACGATTGCAGGTTTTCGGCATCACGCAACTCGTTTCTCATAGGCCTCAATGGATCAGCACTTATGCTTCTTGACATAACTGCACTGAAGACCCGCATATCAATAGCTTCCTGAAAACGGGCTCCAAACCGCGCCATCAACCTGCCTCGGGCGAAATCCAGCAGTGCCATCAAAGCGTAAAGCCCGCCAACCAGAATAAAGAGTGCAACCAGTGTTTCTTCCGAGCCAGACCCCAAAACACGATCATAGATTTGCAACATGAAAAGAGGTCCAGTCAGCATCAGAAGATTCACAAAAATGCTGAACCCGAAAACAGCGACCAAAAAGTGCAGGCTTGCATTACGGGCGTCTTTAAGGTCTTTGCTTGTACCCTGTGGGCTGTGCTTGAGTGCCTTCATGGTCCATTAACACTCCCTTGGCCGGCCTCTTTTATAAAATATTGGTTTGTTCAGAAACAGGCCCTCAAAAAAAGCCAAACGGTTTGGCATAATGTCTCTTACTCTGGCTTCAATATGCGCAGGCAGACGTCCGGGGTGGATCAGAATGGCCCAGGCAAAAAGCGCAGATTCTGCCATATCTTCCTTATCCGGTTGGCTGGCAGCATACTCCGTTACAAATGCACCATCTGCCTTTTGCGCATTGCGCCATGCCCGACTGCGCAGGTGTCTCGCATCCAATGCTGCGTGGACAGTTTCATGAAATACTGTTTCTTCCAAATCATGGTTACGTATACGGGTGCGGATATTATCAGAGTAAAGCACAAAGAAGTGTCCATCCGCCTCACCAAATGCTGTCTCATCACCCTTATGGATAACAACGTGGTCAAGCCTCGAACGCATGATTGTTGGCAGTTTGCCCAGGGCTTGTGCAACCGGTTTGACCGAGCCCTCAGCCGAAGAGTGTGACCCAAAATCTGGATGCACCCAAAGCTCAACTGATGTGCCATCCTTGTAATGCGCCGCATAAATAAAAGCCCCATGGGTCATAAGCTTGTCGTTGCGTTTATCTGGCATTTCTTTACGGCCAGTGCCTTTATATGAAACACATGAAAAAACACTATCATCACTGGTTCGAATAAATTCCAGATCGTTCGAAACGACTGAGTTTGGAAAAACAGGATCTGCAAAGACTGAGAGAGCTTGGGATACCAAAAACAATATTAAACAGAAAAATATTCGCATAAAAATCTCCTAAATATATGCAGCCAACCTATGGGCAAAACAAAATAAACGTATCAAAACTTAACGTGTTTCAAACACTATCCAACACGGGTTGTGAAAACACTGTAGCGTTACAAACTGTGGCACCTGCTTATTAATGTGGAGGTTTGCTTTGGAGCCCATTCAGCTTTCTTCAAGGTCTTTTCAACTTAGACATTCATTCGAAGAATATACTTGCCGCTAACTCAGCTCCTTTTTACGCCTAAAAACAAAGTAAAAATACATGATGTCTCCTAAGAAACTCCACATTCCCAAGAGAACACCCCCGCATATAAGAGCCAGTTCCACCGCACATTCCCCTCCACGACATCTGCTAAGGAACTTTTATAGACTTTTCGCCATAAGTAAATATCCTTATGCGCAAAAAATATCCTACGGGATAGGATTAGACCATAAGTCAATTTGGAAATTTGAGTGAATATCAAAATTCTGTAGTATGAGCGTGCTGGCAGCAACAATAATACACCTTTTAGCAATGCATCGGTGATTATGATCCAGCGAGGGAATTGAAGTCATGCACAAAGAACTTAGAGGGATAGCTTTATGCAGTGGGTTCCCGTAAAGGGCCAGACCGGTTATTAATTCATGGCAAAAACACCAAGAGATAATAATGCATCATTTAAATAATTATTATTGAAATATTATTACAAAGCCAATTTCCTTTTCAAAGTGCCAATCTGTCCAACCAATAATACCACATATTTCAGTGCTTGCCCTGTTGCATGAGGGGGGTAGTCAGAAGTTTTAAGGCAATTACGCCCTAACCCGTACCCCCGCTTTCTGTGCGTACCCGCGAATTAGCGATAGGGGGTCAAAAGATTTTAAAAATAGAAATCAATGGCTTGGGAAGATTGACTGCTAACGGTTTTTGAGGGTTTGCACATGGGGGGTAGTCAAAAGCTTCAGCAAGCTTTTCGTCCTAACCCGTCACGCCGCTTCATTTTCACACAGAACATTGCTGAAAGGGGGGTGGGGGTATAGAACCCACTTGCAGCACAAAAGCGCCACATGCGCACCATTCAAACGCGCAACTTATTTCTGGTAGGGTGATTTACAAAAACCCATTCCTAACGCCAGCGCGCAACATGCTTGATAAAATAGCCCTCACAAGCGCGAAAAGCTCTATCGGGTGGTTTTTGTGGGGTATAAAGCCCGCTAAAGTCACTCACGGGGCCGCATATCGGCCCTCACGCCCTATTCTAAGCCATTACTAAAGCCTAATGTCTGAAAACCTAATGAGCATGGGCCGGGGGGGTATCTATCGCCCAGCGCTGGGCATTGGTGCTAAGGTTGCGATTGCCCTTGCCAAGAATGAGCCAATCAATCTTGGAAAATCTGGTTCCATACTTTGGATTTTGGCCCCCGGTGGGGTTTGGGAATTGGCGTTTCAAAAAAACCGT
>CABZJG010000096.1 GCA_902525995.1 Paracoccaceae bacterium
CAGACTTTGCTTTACCAACTTCTTTGTGCGGACTATCCAATTTGCCATAAGAAAACTACTCTCTTTTTTGGGCTGTACAGCCTTCTAGTAGCAAAATAAAATCAGAGCACAAACTTATATCCGTACAACAAGGCCACAAATCCTCGTCATCAGAGCCCTTTTTTATTGTCGAAGGCAAGACTGCATAGTCTGTCTCATCGAGCTCGTGTGTTTTCGGCGCGGCTTCATGCGTTAATCTTGGCTGTAGGTGTTGTTTTTATCAAAATGTGATAACTGTAATCAGAAAATTACACTTCCTGTTGCTATTGTAGGTTCAAAAACCGCAAAGCTGCGGGATTTGATTAAGGAGAGTGAAATGAGTGATGAAACAAAGATGCCTAACAAAAAGAAGACGCCTGCGAACGAGAATCCTTGGTATGTGCTGGCAACACTAGCCGGGGAGCAGACAGGTGACACATTTGATGAGGAAATACACAATAAAAATCAACGGTTCTGGAATGCTTGGGCTTGCCAAGAGCTAACGAATGAAGAAAAGGCCGAGATCAATAAAAAGGCAAACTGTGATGTGTTTAAGCATGTTCCAAAATGGGGCAGTGTGGACGCAGAGGCTAAGGCGCTGTTCAAGAAAAGATTACCAGACCTTGATCTTCCTGCTCCAAGCGAGCCGATATATTTTTATGATTTTAAGTTTACAACGCATGTTTTTTTCGATGGTTTTATCTTTCTAAGCAGCGCCATTTTCGTGCACGTCACCTTCACCGACGGTGCCAGTTTCATGCACACCACCTTCACCGACAGTGCCTATTTCGAAAACGCCATCTTCACCGACGGTGCCAGTTTCATGCACACCACCTTCACCGACAGTGCCTCTTTCGAAAACGCCATCTTCACCAGAAGCGCCGATTTCATGCACACCACCTTCACCGACAGTGCCTTATTCGAAAGCGCCACCTTCACTGGTGAGGCCATTTTTAAAAACGCCACTTTCTCAGACATGGTGTATTTTCAGCTATGCACCTTTGAAGGGCCCTCAGACTTCACAGACGCGCGGTTTAGGGCTCCTACCAACTTTAGAGACGCAAAGTTTAAAAAAGCCTATCCAAGATTTGAGGGCACGTTGCTCCATGACAAAACAAATGTGACGGCAGAAGATGAGAATTGGCCCACGGATGATCAGATCGATGACAAAGACGCTCAAAAAAATTGCGCTCACCTTCGTCATAATATGGCCCAACAAGGGCTACACGATGCAGCACATTTCTTCTTTCGCCGCGAAATGTACCACAAAATGAAAGGGGCAAGATTTTGGGAAAATTTGTTTTACAAGCCCTATAAATGGTTTGAATTTGGTTACGGTGTTGGGCAACCTGTCTTATTACTTATTGGTCTCTGGCTTATTGGCGTTGCAGCATTTTTATATGAATGCAAGTTTATATGGTATCAAGCGATGGGCCTCTCCTTCTCTAACATCTTTAGGTTTTTTGGTTTGCAAGCGGCCTATTTTTCATCCAACAGCGATGAACTTGGTGCTTGGCTAAATTTCCTTGGGGGAGCACAAACCGTGCTTGGCTATATTATTCTTTTCTTTTTGGCCCTTGGGTTGCGCAATCGTTTCCGCCTTAGGTAATCCTAAAGTCAGTGACCAATAGGAATCAGATGGTCGGCAAATTGCAGCCGCCTGGACAGACGCTGTGCCAAGCAGCCCTTTACGGCCAGCGAACGGGTTACTGAAACCGCCGACTGTAAATCGTTGGCTCCGAACTTGGGGTTTTGATCGGCCCTGTATGAAGGGTCGATTCCGGTGGGGGTCAGGATCGTATCGCAAGCCTTATTGTTGGGGCAGGGCGCTTTTGCATTGATTAAATTAAGATGAATAGTCTCTCTCATCGAGCTCGTAGCTTTCGGCGCTGCTTCATGGGGTAGATTCCGGTAGGGGGCAGGATCGTATCACAAGGCATTTTGGCGGTGCCGACGGACGATGTCGGTGACGGTATTTTTCGAGATGCCGAGGTCCCGGTCGATCCATCGGTATGACCTTCCGTCTTCGACGGCCTGTAACACCTTCGAAGCCAGCTTGTCGGACTTGGGGCGTTGTCCCGGCTGACGCCCAAGCTTCTTGCCGCGTGCTCGCGCGGCGGCGAGGCCGGATTTCACGCGCTCGCTGAGAAGATCGCGCTCGAATTGCGCGATCCCGGCCAGCATGGTGGCCATCATCCGACCATGAGGTGTGTCGAGCTCGAAGGTCATGCCGTTCATGGCCACGACCGAGACTTTCCAGCCCGCGAGGCGATTGAGGGTATCGAGCAGGTCCTGAGTGGACCGCCCCCACCGGGAAAGCTCACTGACCAGAATGGCGTCTATCTGCCGGGCCTGCGCGAGATCGAGGATCTGATTGCGGGCGGCGCGATTGGCTGAGGCCCCGGAGGCTGTTTCCTTGAACACACCGACCACGTCATAGCCGCCGCGTTCCGCGAATGCGGCCAGCTCGGAGACCTGCCGCTCACAAGACTGGTCGGATGTCGAAACCCTGGCGTAGATGACCGCACGTTGTCCCAGTTGAACCCCCTCGGAATTTGGCCTTGCAAGCCTTTGATATTGCTGGTGCGGATTTTGTCCTGAACAGACTAATGATTAACAAGGACAAACCCACATGCCAAGACGCTCTATTCTGACCGCGCGCCAACGCGCGGCGCTGTTCGACCTTCCGACAGACGAAGCCAGCATCCTCTATCACTACACGTTGTCGGATCATGACATCGACATCATTCAAACCCGTCGCCACGCTCGCAATCGCCTCGGCTTCGCCCTTCAGCTTTGTGCGTTCCGGTATCCTGGTCGATTGTTGGTGTCGGGCGAGGTCATTCCCGAGCCCATCAGCCGCTTCATCGCCGCACAGCTTGGCGAAGAGATGGATGAGCTTTCCCATTACGCCGAGACCGACGTAACGCGGCGAAGGCATCTGGTCGACTTGCGTCAGGTCTACGGCTTCAAGATGTTCTCTGGTCACCGCGCGCGGGAGCTGAAGGCCTGGTTGGCGGGTGAGGCGGAGAACGCGACCACCAACCATGATCTGGCCCGTCGGTTTGTCGACGAGTGCCGCCGGACCAAAACTGTCCTGCCGGGTATATCCGTCATCGAGCGCCTCTGCGCGGATGCGCTTGTCGCGGCGGAACGCCGGATCGACAGCGCCATCGTGGCTCGACTGGACGAGCCCCTGAAAACCCGCCTTGACGCGCTGCTTACGGAGATGGTCGAGGGCAAGGTCAGCAGGTTCGTCTGGCTACGCCAATTCGAGGTGGGGCAGAACTCGGCCGATGCCACCCGCCTCCTCGACCGGCTGGAATTCCTGCAGGGGATGAACCTGTCACCTGACATCCTCGCGGGGATTCCACCCCATCGGGTGAGCCGCTTGCAACGTCAGGGGGAACGCTATTTTGCCGATGGTCTGCGCGACATCAGCAGTGATCGCCGCCTGGCCATCCTCGCGGTCTGCGCGGTCGCATGGCGAGCGGCGCTTGCCGATGCAGTCATCGAGACCCACGACCGGATCGTGGGCAAGACATGGCAGGGTGCCAAGAAGCTCTGCGATGCCAAGATCGCTGACGCAAAGACGGCGGTGCAGGACACCCTGCGCGCCTTCAAATCCCTCGGTGCCGCCTTGCTCGACGCCAGAAGCGATGGCGCGTGCTTGGATCAGGCGACGGAGCTGACCTGCGGGTGGGAACGGCTTGAAGGGTTGGTTGCCACCGCCGCCGAGTTGACCGACACGATGGCCGCTGACCCCTTGGCGCATGTTGGCCAAGGCTATCACCGGTTCCGGCGCTATGCCCCGCGCATGCTGCGCGCGTTGGATATCCGGGCGGCGGGTGTCACTGCGCCCTTGCTGCAAGCCAGCACACTGATCGCGGAAGATGAAAGGCCGGATGAACGACCGGTTGGCTTCCTGCGGCGCGGCTCCAAATGGCATCGCCATCTGAATGCCCAGGAGGAAGATGGCCACCGGCTCTGGGAGGTGGCGGTGTTGTTCCATCTGCGGGAAGCGTTCCGCTCTGGCGATATCTGGGTGCCTCATTCCCGGCGCTACAGCGATCTGAAGCAAGCTCTGGTTCCTGCCGAGGCGGTGAAGGACATACCAAGACTGTCCGTGCCACTTGATCCGGAAGCCTGGCTTGCCGACCGCAAGGCACGCATGACCGACGGCCTGGCGCGGCTGGCCAAGGCGGCGCGCGCGGGGGCCATTCCCGGCGGATCGATCGAGAACGGCGTCCTGAAGCTCGACCGCCTGAGCGCCGCGGTGCCCGAAGATGCGGATGAGTTGGTGCTCGACCTCTACGACCGGCTGCCCGCCATACGGATCACCGAGCTGATGCAGGAGGTCGATGCGGATATCGGCTTCACCGAAACCTTCATCAGTGCGCAAACCGGCGCGCCCTGCAAAGACCAGATCGGCATGCTGACCGTGCTGCTGGCTGAAGGCCTGAACCTCGGCCTCAGCAAGATGGCTGAGGCGACCAACACCCATGATTACTTCCAGCTGTCCCGGCTGTCGCGTTGGCATGTGGAGAGCGACGCCATCAACCAGGCCCTCGCCATGGTGATCGAAGCGCAATCCCGGCTGCCTATGGCCAGGTTTTGGGGTGGTGGCATGACCGCCTCCAGCGACGGGCAATTCTTCCCCGCCGCCCGGCAGGGCGAAGCCATGAACCTCATCAACGCGAAATACGGCTCTGAGCCGGGCCTCAAGGCCTACACCCATGTCTCCGACCAGTTCGGCCCCTTCGCGACCCAGAACATTCCGGCCACCGTGGGCGAGGCACCTTACATCCTGGACGGGCTGTTGATGAACGAGGCGGGGCGGAAGATCACAGAGCAGTATGCCGACACCGGCGGGTTCACCGATCACGTCTTTGCCGTGACCTCGCTGCTTGGGTTCCGGTTCATCCCGCGTATCCGCGACCTGCCATCCCGACGGTTCCACCTCTTCGACCCGGCGTCAGCGCCAAACGAACTGCGCAGCCTTATCGGTGGCAAGATCCGCGAGGGCCTTGTCGTCCAGAACTGGCCCAGTGTGCTGCGGTCTGCCGCCACCATGGTCACAGGCGTTATGCCGCCCAGTCAGTTGCTCAAGAAGTTCGCGGCCTATCCGCGCCAGCACGAGCTGGCCGTGGCGCTGCGTGAAATCGGCCGCGTCGAACGTACCCTCTTCATCATCGAATGGCTCCTCGACGCCGACATGCAGCGGCGGGCCCAGATCGGGCTGAACAAGGGCGAGGCCCATCACGCCTTAAAAAACGCCCTGCGTATCGGGCGGCAGGGCGAAATCCGCGACCGTACCGCCGAGGGTCAGCACTATCGCATGGCCGGTCTCAACCTGCTCGCCGCAATTATTATCTACTGGAACACCAAGCACCTCGGTCAGGCCGTCGTCGCGCGGCAGCGGGCCGGGCTAAACTGCGACCCGGCTCTGCTCGCGCATATCTCGCCGCTTGGATGGGCCCACATCCTGCTCACCGGCGAATACCGGTGGCGGCGGCAAGCCGGGGCAAAGGTGTGAAGTAATCATCCCTATATCTTGCCACCTTCACGGCCACCAAACAGGTGCACTATGCTCATGGCCACCGCGAAGGCGACCACAGGGCTCAAATTGAAGGGATGTAGGGGCGTCAAGGCCTTGTGATACGATCCTGCCCCCTACCGGAATCTACCCCATAGCGGGGAGCGCCCGCGTTACCGCACAATTGATAAACCGGATATCGGAACAGTCCTGTAGGCCTAGCCGATCCAAACTGGCCTGTGAAGTTTGGTGGGCAAATCACCCAGGGCAATCGACTGAACCCGATTAACGCTAGTGCGGGCGCATTAGGCGCCCCCTAAAGTAGCAAAATGCGAGATCAGAACATCGTTTTTGGATGAGGTTGCCGAGAAATGTACACGCTCAGAGCGTTTTACTACGCGACCTGAATGCTATAACGTGTTCAGTCGATTCCCCTGGCAAATCACCCCTCGATGGGGTGATTTGATCATTTATAAAGAGCGACCCAGAATATTCAAAACTTCGAGCAATTAATCGCCAATATGGGAAGGAACTGCTAATTCATCACAATCCAGCATCTTTTCAATTAGATCGCAGGCATCTTTGCAGTGGGGGCATTGATAGCTCACGGCGTCACCTGCACGATCCGGTACTCCTCGGGGTCATACCCCATATCCGGATCTCGTTCGCCACGTTCAATTTCTTCCGCGATCTCGCGAAGGAAATAGGCTAGCTCTTCCTCGGCGTCTTTGCGGGTCGCAAATGTCTGCGGCTCCGCATCAGCGCCCGCCTCCTGATCCGTCCAGCAATTGATCCAGCCCTCGCACAAGGTGAAATGTTGTACCTCCCACATCACGCAGCCTCCTCGATTTTTGTCCAATTGCGCTTGGAAAAGCCTTGGATCATATATCTTTTGCCAGTCTCAATGGCGACGAACACCGTTTGTTTTCGCTTACCGAACATCTGGACTTCTTTTTCAACTCGGAATTTAGATGCCGTTTTGCCGTCTGTGAAGGAGAGAGGTTCCGGAAATTCTATGATGTCGCCATGAACCAGTTTGCGCGATTTCAAAGTTGCATTTCTTAAACAGCTCTCGCGCCATTGATTGGCCCATTCCGAGGATGTCGGACTGAGCATTTTGATGAGCTTGCGCGGTGCGTTGGCTTCACAAGGCCCTACGCTTTCGGTCATTTCTTTGTAACCCCATTCGCCATCATGGCGGCGTGTTAAAAATACAAGCGCAAAAACGTAGGAGCGGTTTAAGTCACATTCATATCTTACGTTATCGGGCACCTTGTTTTTAAATGTTGTTTTGACCGCAGCGTACCAAGTCGATCCATGATGTGTAATGTAGATCGGAGCTTGAGACACTTTTCCGGAATCGAATGTGCACAATTTTTTGATTTCCGCCTCAACATCATCAACGCGGTGACAGTAAAATAGCCAACCCATTTCTTTCTCCTTTTCAG
>CABZJG010000097.1 GCA_902525995.1 Paracoccaceae bacterium
CCGCGGCAGCCAGTATTGCAGTCACGATTACCAGAAAATCCTGCGCAAGCACGGCTTCGAAGTATCGATGAGCGGCAAAGGAAACTGCTACGATAATTCTGTGGCCGAAACCTTCTTTAAAACATTGAAGGCAGAACTGATATGGCGACACACATGGTATAACCGCCGACAAGCCCACACCGCCCTGTTCCAATATATCAACGGCTTCTACACTGCCCGACGACGCCATGCGACACTGGGAGGAAAATCACCACTGGCTTTTGAAAGAAAGGCCGCATAACATCAGAGCGATTGGACCAGAATTAAACCAGGATAAGTCCAATCAGCGGCAAAGCCGGTCGTAAATCCGCTTCGCCGTGTGACGCTTGCTTCTTCGGGACCTCCAGGTCCCCCAAAAGCCACGCATCAATGCAATCGCTGAACCCGTCCAGCTTCAGGCGGCGCACATCCTTCCCACGGCGATATCCCGGCGGAACCGGAAACGCGCACATCTTGTCAACCGTTCCGCGCGCCAAGCCGAAATCAAGCGCTTGCTGCGCCCTTCATCAAAATGCGCCCGCCGCACCTGCAAATAAACTTCCACAGTATAAATCCTCCCCCCCTCCCTGCTCAAACAGTGAGGACAAAAAATGGACGACTTTTACGCCGCCCGCACCGGCAATATACCGGCGCTACTGTGGCCTAATTTTGCACCGCCCTATACACCACATTCCGCAGCAGATAGGGCCAGATTTTATGCTGCGGATGTTTCTTGCTCGTGTTGGGCTCCTGATAAATCGGAACCAACCGCATGAGGCGCATCAACCGACGAACCCGGTGACGACCACATTGATGATTATTGCGCTTCATATGACGTGCCATTTGGCGCGACCCGTACCAGGGCGTATCCAGAAACTGCATATCAATGATCGCCATAAACCGCAGGTTCTCGGCGCTCTCGCCCTTCGGTTCATAGTACAAATTGGATCGCGTTAACGTCAGCAATGTGCACTGCCGACGCATGCTCAGCTTGTGATCCTTGCTCACCATTTTTTGCCTCGCGTCCCGAGCAACTGGTGCGAGGCATCTGCCAAAAAATCCCGCTCCACCACAAGCTGGCCAATCTTGGAATGCAGCTTATCGACGTCAGCCGCGCTCACCTGTTCTGCAGCTGCACCTCCGCGCGTAAATGCCGTCGCCATGTTCTCTATCGCCGCACGCTTCCACGTGCCGATCTGGGTGGCATAGACACCATACTTCTTAGACAATTCCGCCAGTGTCATCTCCTCGCGGATCGCTTCAAGCGCTACCTTCGCCTCGAATTCGGGCAAATGGTTCTTTCGTTTCTTCATTCTGGATCACTTCTTTCATCATGCAATCCACCTTAACGACCAGTCCGAATTTCTGCGACCACCTCTTATCACATGACCTCTTAGCATCCCGCCAGATTTTGCCGACAATGCGATCATGGTTTTCCACAACGGCATTAGCAATGGCAGCGCGCCATTCCACAGCACATACAGCCAGAATAGCCAGCCGCCGGTCGCTGGAGATATCCCGCAAGCCGTCTATAAAATAACGCTCACCCTGGCGACGTAGGCGGGTAATCTGATGTAGTGAAACACTGGCAAACATAGGGTCCGTCAGCATAAAGGAACGTAAAGTCTCACAGTGAATCGAACAAGCATATGAAAAACAATGAGAAAGTTCTGTTTGAAGACTCCCGTAATTGAACCTTTTCAAGCCGTCGGATTTCAGGGGGTCATTTTCCGGCAGACTGTCCACCTTTCAAACTGCCCGTTTTCCCATCATTTTGCGCCACTTTGGACAGTAGTTTTGTTGTCCGTCAGAGGTTCGTTTGGCGGACAAGCGTGCTGAGCGGCGTCTCAAAGTCTGTTTATCTTCCTCGTCCTTGGCCTTCCTGCCCAGAATTCTCGTGATCGAGATGCACCGCGAACTGTAACCAATCCTATGGGACCGAACGTACCTTTATGCCGATAGACCCAATGCCGGTAAAGCAAGCGTGATTGTGGTCAGCGATGTCACAGGGAAGAGCTTAAAAACGCATTAACCCGACAGTTTCGATAGCGTTTTTCCAGTCCCCTGGTGTTTCAAAAAATGTGCGATCTATACCAGCAGCGGAAGCCTGGCTGCGCGGTACAATGAGAAGCAATCGCCCTTCTGCGCCAACTTCATCCCTAGTTTCCCAAATATTACGGAACTGATGTTCTTTAAAACGTTTGTTTCCCCAAGAAGGATCGGCAACCTTAATGATACGCGTCTCTGGGTTTATACCACGAATGACTGTGAAGTGATCTTGTTCTCTGTATTTGACATATGCGACTGCGGGCACCTTGAGTTCCATAAGTTTTTCAAAACTTAAAGCAATACCACCCCCAGCTAAACCCCACGTTTGTACTACTGTGGCTAAATCAGCAAACGTGTATCGGCCATCGTCAGTGAGGCGTTCTAAAACATCCCTTTCTTTGACAGGTAAGCCGTAAAACTCTTTCAATATTGTAGCAACTGATGCAGCACCGCATGAATAGTCCAACTGTTGCTTGGCAACTCGATCATCGCGAATTGAACGCCAGCTCATGATTGTTTCCGCACTTATAATACCTAGCGCCCCTATTAGCAGACTGCCACAGAGAAATGATTGCAGTTAATGGGAACGCTTATCTGTTTCATAGTGAGTTTACCCATTTTTTCTTTCAATCCCTGATGGTCTGAGATAATTATCAACCTCAAAAACACCTTCCATAAAATCGATATGTGATCTTTCGATGAGAGGAATATTTGTAGCTGCGACTGTATCAAAGAACAAATCTGCATTTTTCCCAGCTGTTCGTATACAGACTTCATCCGTATAAAAATTCCGATAAATGAGTGCCTCAAAGCCAGAGGTGGGCTGTTCTTCATGTAAAATATGTTGTGGGTCTAAATCACTAGTGCGAAGGTGTTCTATGGCCTCTGACACATTGCTTGAGAAGACAATATCCCACCAAATCCCAAAATTTAAACGTTGTTGAAATGCAATAGGTGGTGTGCCAACTTCCAATAAATAGGAACGTTTTGCTGTGAAAAATCCAGCTGCCTTTTTATCGCTAATTTTTAGGGGCTGGTGTAAGTGTCGCAGTAGCTGTTTGCTTAGTTGGCGGTCACTTTCATAATGCATTGCAAAATTATCAGACGAAACCACATTGAGTAAGCTGATATCAAAATCAGTCCATCGTCCATCAAAAGAGTATGAATCGCTTTCGTGCGGATAAAAAAGCCGAAAACGAACGGTTGGGTTTACAGCATCTTGCGCATAAGCATAAAATCCGCGCTCTGGTGTATTCATGGTTACAACATACCTTAATTAAACTGCGGGGCCAATTTTGAACCCACAAAAAATGTACTCAGAAAGGGTTAATGCGCCATGGATTTCCATGATAAATATGGTTGCGCGCAGCACTACCATTGCGGCCACCAGAACCCCAACCGACATGATGACCATTTCTGTCACGACCCACCTGACAAACATGACAACCGGTGCGTGTATTCACCATGATGGTATGATTTGATCTTGCGTTATGAATCGTCCGATAACGAGACATGACACGCGGTGCAGCCCACATGACAGCACGCGTACCTATTACTGCCGCACCGTGCACGATTGGCCAGAATTCGCCCTCTGTTGCTTCCATCTCGGACAACGACATATGTTGAGGCGCTGGTGCTGATGAGCGTTGGACTTCTTGTTGTCCCGTTACAACATCACCACCAAAGGCAAACGCCAAATCATTAGACGATAGACCTTGCGCAAGGCCTACCTGAAAGCTCATGACAAGCATAAAGAGACTTGTCAGAAACATTTTTACGATACTCATTTAGTATCTCCATTCAGTTGGTTAGCGGACCTTTTGACAACACCCAATTTGGGTGTTTGCTGAACTCGTTATGCTGGTGGACAAAGTTTATAATCCTCCGGTGAAATATATGTTTCTGTCAAATTTGCGGGTAAATGAAAGCAGTAGCGTTGCCCCCCCATCACCAACCACATCCGCACGCATGGCGGCTCGCACAGTGGTATTACGGCTTAATCCATATCCCACACCAAATTCCATTTCGGCACGGGTGCGGTCGGTACCAGATCGAACCCCGTTAATTTCATCAGCAAGTACACGGCTTAGGTTTAATCCACCTGTTAACGTGGTTACGTCATTCACAGAGAAGGCGACACCAGGGCTGAAATAAATCACATCACCTGGGTCAACTTTGGAGTCATCAATCGTACGTGAACTTGCAAAGCGATACCCGCCAGTCGCAGTAAATACTATAGGATCAACGACACGATACGCACGCAATCCGATATTAGCAGAACGACCAAATACATAATCATCAGCATCTGCGGTTGTTGCTTCTGCCAGAGTGAGATTAGCAAAGCCAATAAGTGCTGGCGTTTCATCATCTTCGCTAAACTGATATGAAGTACCAACACCAAGCGTGTTGAAAGCAGTTGAACTATCTTTACCCGCTAAATTACCCGAATCCAGAATACGTGTGTCAGAGGCAGACATTGATGCATTCAAAGATAGCTCAACCGTTTCACTATAACCGTATCGTAAAGCTGTATTAAATAATACAGTATTGCTTTCGACGGTGCGTTGATCAATGACGGTAGGAATGGAAACTATTTGATCATTTCCAAAGTCAAAATTTTGAAAAGATGAACTCACCCCTGAGCTTGATGCAGCCGATAAGCCAAAAGAAAAATCAAATTCTAAGTCGCCTTGCTTTGCAATAATTTCTTCCAATCGTAAAAGCGAGGTTTCTTCTTCTCCGTCAGAAACATCAATATTTACCGATTGCGCTGTGGCAATGCTATCTCCTAAGAAAATAATGCCTAAAAAAAGTGATGCCGTTAGTCTCATAATCTCTTCCAGGCTGAGTACACTTAAGAAGCTTTAGATTTGAAGAAATCACTTTAAGATTACTTGAGCTGGTCAATTTTGTCACCCCTAAATGCAGGGCAGTTGAACGGAATTGTCAGGTTATTTTCCATAGTGCGCAAGAATGTATTTATCCCGTATATTATGGAGCGCATTGATGCGTATATTCTGTCCAAAGATCGAATGCATCGGTGCGCGTTTGTCGGTAGGCGGCGGCAGTCATAAGATGGCGTTTGGGTCTGAATACGGCGGCAATCTGATCATGAACGGATAAAAACCTGCGCCTGTCGGAACGCCCCATAATCTTCTCTCGTCGCCGCGTATAGCGGTGTGAAGCCTCGGCGCGATTATTGAGCCCCTTGTGCTGACGATGTTCTATGCCCGGTATAAGCTCTTTCAAAGCCGCAGCATAAGACCGTAATTTGTCTGTGATAATGACGCGTGGTTGGCTCCAGAGTTTGAACAGCTTTGGGTCCATTTGCATAAAGGAACGTGAGGTTCCACAGTGTTTTGCTACGTTTGGGGGCTTTCGGAATGTTCGGCGCGTAGCTGCTTGATGCGATCTGTTGGGAAATATCGGTAGAAAGCTGTGCGCCCGATTTTGAGCTGATCGATCACATCACCGATGAAGGGATAGTTTTCCGTGTCCTTGAGCATGGCCTCGGCATGTTTGATGGTTTGCTCGTTCATGGCCTTTGGCCGACCGCCCCGCCGCCCTCGTTTTGCAGCGGCCTTGAGACCGGCGCGGGTATTCTCGACAATCAACTCACGCTGGAATTCATCGAAAGCGGCGGTCATGTGGAAGAATAGCCGCCCCTCTGGTGTGCTGGTGTCGATGTTTTGGGTCAACACTTTCAAAGCAATACCGCGCTCGCCGATATCTGTGGCAGTCTTGATAACTTGTGTCAGTGAGCGAGCCAGACGAGAGAGTTTCCAAACGACCAACGTGTCCCCGTCGCGCAGATATTCCAGCGCAGCTTTCAATTGCGGGCGATCCCGGTGCGAACCAGAAGCCTTTTCGGTATAAATCTTCTCACAACCTGCCGCCCGCAATGCATCCATCTGCAATGCAGGATTTTGATCCATGGTTGAGACGCGGGCATATCCGATAAGCATGTTATTTGTTCTTAAAACATATTTCTCATATTATACTAGAATATTGGTTTCAGAACAAGGAAAGCGTGTATAATTCACTGGCCCTTTGGTGATGTTCTGTCATGCCATAGGGGCATTCCCAAAACGACAGTTTTACGAACATCAATTTCTTGGAGAGACCATGGCCAGAATGCGCATCCTTACCACCAGTGAACAAGACGCGTTTGATAACCCACCCTTGTTTGATCACAGGGAGCGCAAGCAATTTCTGGCCCTGCCCAAAGGACTGGTGGATATCGCAAAAGGCCTGCGCACACCTGACAGTCAGATTGGCTTCCTGCTGATGTGTGCGTATTTCAAAGCCGCAAAGCGGTTTTATCAACCTCAGGATTTTCGCGACCGTGACATTGCAGCTGCGACAACCTTGCTGAATTTATGGGAAGGCGCTTTTGATCCGAGGCAATATAGGGAGACGACCCGTCTGCGCCACCAACGTCAAATTCTTGACTTCCATGGGTTCATGCCATTCGATGATGAGGCAAGTGACAGCCTTGCGACTGAGATCGCGACTATGGCACGGATGCATTTGAAGCCCAGGCTGATTTTTGATCGTTGCGTGGACTTTCTGATCCAGAACCACGTTCAGGTGCCAACAGCACGCCGCCTGATGGACTTGATCCGCTCTGGACTGCATGTGACCGTAAATTCGAATTGGCTGCCCTGATGAACAGGCATTTATCAGATGGCACCCGTAATTTTCTTAATGATCTGTTCACTACACCAGATGAGCAAAACCGGTACCGTCTGACCCTTCTGAAGAAGTTATCGCAATCAACAAGCCCATCAAAGATAAGGGAAGCGGTCGCTG
>CABZJG010000098.1 GCA_902525995.1 Paracoccaceae bacterium
TCTCTTTATTGCGCAACAAGGATTTTAGAAGACGTTCGTCATCAGTGCATTGTACGCCGGCATGAAGAATAATGCGCATGGCAAAAGCTTTCAAAAAAAATCAGCCGATATCCTCTAGCACAAAAAATACGTCATTTTTATGGCGGGTCTTGAGAGGGGTAATTGCATGGCATTTCGAGTTATTTACCGCGTATTTGATTTTTTTTAATTTTGCCTCTTGTCAGATGCCGTGTCTTGTTTTATTCCGCGGGTGTTAGCCCCTATAGCTCAGCTGGTAGAGCAACTGATTTGTAATCAGTAGGTCCGCGGTTCGAGTCCGTGTGGGGGCACCACTTAAACTTTAAAAATCCATAAAAAACAATACCTTATGGATTTTATGATATTTTTAGCCCTACCGAAAGCCCCACTGCTGATCATCAATGCAATGCCCCATTAGGGTTTACGAATTGAAATCTATGAGTTGGTTTAAGAAAGCCCATACTTAAAAATATTTATACCCTACCCATCAAACCATCATAAACCATCAAAAAGTCCTTAGTTCTGGCAAAATCACCGCTTTTAATCTGGTTCCATACCCGGACATTCCGACCCCCGGTGGGGTTTAATAATTATCACTTCAAAAAGCCGGTAAACCGCTTGTTGTCTCTGTTGTTGTTGGACGTCTTCAAGAAAAGCTTTCTCAGAAAAAGCTCTCATGGGTTTAACTTACTTTCGAAAAACCGGCCTATTTAAGTTGGAACTTTCTTCGAATAAGTTACGGTCAACTCCAACAGCACAAAGATGTTTAACCCTAGCGAGATGTTGCATCTGTTAGTGCATCAGTAATTTCATCGCCCCCCCCCCTGCACTCAGTACAGTTAGGGGTTAGCTTGTAAGCTGCCCAATATTATAAAATGGCTATCAGGAATAGATTTTCAGGCCACTTCACATTTTGTCTAATTCCGCCTCAAGGGCTTTCATCTTCGCTCGCAGGCTTTCGATTTTACTCCACATTTGGACTTTTTGTTCGTTTGCCTTTCTAAGTCTTATTGCCTGTGCGCGAAACATTCCGACGATAGCTGGATCTGCGGCATTGAACTTGTCATCTAAAATATACTGGGGAATATGTTTAAGTTGGCAGTCCGTCTTTGCAATTGCTGTGACACTTCTTTGGTCATCAATAATTTGACCCAATTCACCAAATAACTCTCCTTCGCCGAGAGTAACCAAGTGGAATTCCATGTCTGTGTATAAATTGACCCAACCGGTTTCAATGATATATGCGCCACGCGAGCTTTCACCGGCTTGGTAAATTCTCTCACCTTCAAGAAAGTTTTTGATTGTTGTCATTTCACTCACCGTTGAGAACAGCATATCAAATTTTAACTTTTTTGGAAAGGCAACCGCCCCCACTACCCCAAATGCTTGTGCAAGCTGCAACCAATGCAACATCACGATCAGCAGCCTTATGGATCAGGGGTAAGTAAATCGGCCGCCCATGCACAGTTATTTACAGTAGGTGGTGGCGCGGGCCGGCCCCAAAGGAGACATCCATTGGTGTCGCTATATGCTGCGGTCGCAACCCGCTTTCCGGACATTCGCTACGAGCTATCAATAGCTTGATTGACGAAAAGATGGCCAAAAGGCAGCACTAGCTCGGGTTCATTCCGGCTTCGTAGTGCGGCCTCTCTGATGGAAATTACTTATTGGCGGCCCTTAGCGCCTTGGCCAAGGGTCCCTTACGTGAGAAGTCCAAATCGAATTCGACCTCTGTTCCAACTTGAAGTCGATCCCACTCGTCGTCTTCGGATAGCTTGACGGGCGCAAAAACATCCTTTGGGCAGTCAAGGACTGTGAGAAACAGATATCCGCCCAGATTCTTTTTTACCTCACCAGACCAGCGACTTAGACATGGAGCGATCCATTTCCGTTCAATGTGGGAAAGGGTAGGATAAAAATCGTCAGGGGCCCGCAGCTCTATGTCTTCAAATAGTGAATACGCTTGTTCGAAATTCTTGCAGACGAAATTGTGGCAGGCCATCACAAACCTTGAGTAATGTTCACGATCTCCATTCACGCAACTATTCGACAACAACGCTACGCCTTTTGCATCATAGACGTCGCGGGTCTCGATAAATTGAATATTTGCCAAGATTAGGAACAAGGATCGGTCAGTTGGGTCTCGATCTGTTGCCGTTTCAAGAATTTGCCGAGCTTCCTCAAGCTCTCCGTCCGCTATCAACCGCCGAGCGAGGCGCCTAGCTATACCTGTGCCGTTGGTGGATTTTGCGAATGCCCTTTTCAAAAGGATGGTGGACTGCGACTCTTCACCGAGCAAGGACTTCATTTTCGCATCTGCTTCAAGAAACTCGGGGGCTTCAGGATGCATGTTGAAGGCGCGATGAAGTGCCAGTTCGGCAGCTTCAATGGCTTCCGCAAGTTCCTTATCGTATGCGGGATTACCTGCTGTGGTGGCTTTCATTAAGACGTCAGCCAAATCGTCGACACGAAGCTTTGCTCGACCGCCCAAGACGTAAGGATTTGATTGATCTTTGATTTTATCCAGCTCTTTACGAGCCTGCGTGCGCAGTGATCGTTTTGCGAATTCTGACCCGCTTTTCAGAGACCTGTGTCTTAGGACTGTCGAATGAGTATGTCTTAGCGTTGGATTCTCTGGGTCCATGTCCAACGACGTCCGGCTGTGTTGCTCCGCTATCGCCAAGTCACCAGCCGGATGTGAATACTCGTAGACCGCATTTTGTTGCCACAGAAACGCGCGCTTTGGATTCCTTGCGCGCGCAATTTCAAATATTTCGCGTCCCAAGTGAGCGTCTTCAAAGGTATCCGCCAAGGTTCGCCCTTTCGCCAAACGCGACAATGCGACTTCGTCTGAGCGGAAACTGCAATCGAGAGCATTAATGAGTCTGACCAATTGATCGCGCCTGGCCTCATCCGTCGCGCAAACGCGCTCGAACAAGATTTCACTAACCAATGCGTGACGCGTCCGGTATTCCCAATCAGCAGTAATGGCGTTTTGTGAAGTCAGTACCAAATCTTGTAGCGGTTCAAAAAGCTCGACTTCGAAATCTCTAAATGAGATTTGGGATATTCTCGAAATCGCTCCTGCCCTGACTGGTACATCAAATCGGTGCAGCGTGCAGATGTCCAGATACAGTTGCTGGGCCTCTTCGGGTTCAACTCGGTCAAATTCATCGAAAACAATGTCGGCAAAAGGTTTGCCGCGAGTTATTTCATGCAAGGTAACCAAGAGTTGTCGGTCAAGTTTTTCAGTAATTGTTTTGAAGCGTCCGTCTGGCGATAGCGTCTGAAGAGCTCCCAAGCATCCAAAATGCTCAAGTTTTTCCAGTAGTTCCGATACTTCCCGCTGTGATAGCTTTCCTACTTCAAAGTAAGTTGGAGCGTATTTTTCAAGTCTTTGACAGAACATTAACCACTCATTTCGCCGCTCTGCCGTCACTAGTGTCAATGGGATGTTATTGGCTCTGACCCCCGCTAATATTTCCTCGACCTTGTCAACATTCAGTGCCGCTCTGTCTACAAATACGAAAATTCGGCGCCCGGTCAAATCATGAAGTTCTTTTAGAACATTGAGTTTTAGCTTCGAGTCATCGTTCATCCAGATGACAAACTCGCCAAATGAAGTAGCAAGTTCGAATGCAGAGCGCCGCAGCGCTATAGATTTTCCAAATCCCGCTGCTCCGGAAATAACCGCCAGTTGGCTCTCTATGTCATCCGCGGAAGCTGCAAACTCAAGAAGTAGCATCGACGCCCTGCGTTGCACGTCGAAACCTGCTTGAATTGCGCCCCAACCTTGGTCGTACCCTGAATAAAACCGTTCCGCCCTCACTGGCTCCGTTGGCATTCCTGAAAACAGATGAGTGAATTCGCTTTGGAAAGCATGAGCAGTCTCGTCGGACTCCCGTTCCGAAACGCGGAAGTGTTTTCGATAAGGCTGCTCCACGACTTGCTCGGCTCTTGGAGGAACACGTAATATTGGAGGAAGTGCGTTATTTAAAGAAGCAATAAACTGATCGAAACGTGCAGTTACTGCCGTCACTCGTCGTTCCGCCCACATAGTGACTTCTTCGGGTTCTAAATCCGGAGAGACCAAGTAATACATGGGACGAGTATTTGACGTGTTGTTTTCAGCCAAACGTCTTATGTGCAAATCGTCTAGGCTGTGACCACAAAAGACTATCGGGTATTCACGCCCCAGTTCTTCAATTCGACTATAAAGGTTCTGTCTATTAGCATCATGTTTGTTGTACGTATTTGGCGTCAAAACCAGGGGAATATCTGCATCATGGACGTGTTCGACGCATCCATGAAGCTTGACATACTCTAACGGGAATGAATGTTGCCTGAGTAACGTATCAATTGATTGGTTGTCCTTTACCCTAGGTACCAGAGACTGCAGGGCATCGTTGTTACTACGATATGCTTTCTCTACAAGAAGGTCGTAATTTGTCGTTGCGACAAGCCTCCAACGAAATTTTGGAAGTAAGAGGTGTGCGTTTGTTGGTTCAAACGGCACAAAATAATCACGGAGCCATTGGTTGAATTGATTCTCGCCTGCTTGGCAAAGCGCCAGTTCCGATACTCGCATTAAGTCGCGTCTCTTGAACTTATCGCTTAGGAATTTCTCCGCAATATCCGATGCCAACTGCTTTGCAGATGGCATTTCTCTTTTATTCTCATCGAGTGAGCCCAACGATGCGCCAGAACCAAGTAGCAAAATCACACGTTGTTCCCGCATCGCGTCGACAAGCTGAGTTGGAATTTCAATATTGCTCAATGTATTCCCTTAACGAAATCAACCCGAGTTCAGGTTCAGAATCAGTTATGTCGCCAAGTTTTCCAAGACTAATTTAGCAAATCTTGGGTTTTGAATGGTGCTCATCTTCATGATCAACCCGACCTGGAAAAGCGATGTGTGCCAATGCCGCGCAAGCGGCTTCGTCCTTCCACTCCAATGCTCAAATTAACTATGTCTTTCTTGAACTCTGACACCATTAATAAATCCCCCAGAATGGCCTCTCTAAACCGTTTGTTTACTAATATAATTCATACATTCCCCACGTTTTGTGCACCTCAACACGCCCAAACCAAAGCGCCCCTATATTCGCACGCAAGCAAAGCCTTATGCCGTTTAGCCCACTTGCTCAGCCGCTATGAGCAGGCTCCAGAACCGCAAGATACTGGAGCCTACAAAGACTGACCCGAGATGTGGTGCGATCAACGAGCCAGCTATTTAAGGAAATTCAGTGAAATTGGACGCGAAACACATCACACCCACAAGCCAAACAAACTAGCCGGGAAAACTAGCTAGGAAAAACTAGCTTTATACCTTCATCCCTGAGTTGGAGGCTTTCAACTTTTAGACGATTCGGCAAGATATTTTTCTTCTCAGGTTATATTTGGCTTTTACAACAGGCTCTGTGGTAATACTTTGTCCAAACGTCTCAAGGCGTAATGTCATAACACTTCATATTCATATGCTGTGAGCAAACCGCTTTGCGGTGAAAGCATGTTATTGGTTTGATGTGTGATGTGTAATGAACACAGCCATCAATTACCTTTTTTGCATCGATTTTAAAAAAGTATTGGATTTTTCATTTGCACAGAACTTTTATTGAAAAGAGGGTCAGGTCAATATTTTGGGGTGTAAAGAGGTCATTAGCTCTATCCATAAAAGTCTTTCAATATACAGTATTCTATATTAACTACCTTCAGTAAATAAAGAATCACAGAGTACTTTTTTGTTTAAACAATTGAAAAACGCGGTTTTTGGAAAGTGTTTTTGCTCGGTTGGATTCGGATAAGGTCTTGAAATGTTGAGGAGCAGTTCAAGTATTTTGATTTGAAAAGGATTTGGTGCAATGGCCCAGCTTGGGGATATGAGTAAAGACAGCTTTTCGGGCGCGTTCTACTTCCCAACCATGGTGTTCAACATATCCTGCTCTGACCATATAGCTTTAAACGACTATCTTATAAAGTGTATTTATACCGAACGTGAGCGTGACGGTAAGGGCATCGAGCGGTCCAATTTCCGCAAGCTTGGAGGGTGGCACAGCCATAATAATCTTCACAAGGAGCAGGCTTATAAACCTCTAACAGACCGGGTGCATCAAGCAGGCCGCCGCATCTCACAGTATCTTGGGTATCATTCTGGCAAGCACCTTACGGTTGGAACTATGTGGTCGATCATTAATGCGCCTGGAAGTTCGAACAAGGCGCATATTCATCCCGGTTCTCATTGGAGCGGCGTCTACTATGTGCATGCTCCGCAAAACGCCGGGGATATAGAGTTTACCGATCCGCGCACATCTCACATCATGGACCAGCCAGACTTCGAGCCAGGCAAGCAGCGCAGCAAAGAAAACTGGACCAAGGTGCGCTTTACACCAAAAGCAGGCAAGATGATAATTTTTCCAAGCTGGCTTTACCACGGCGTAGACCCGAACATGTCGGATAAAACTGGCAAAGACGGTGAACGTGTCATCATTAGCTTCAACATGTCGCAAAAGGGTGGATGATGGCAAAGCTCTGCGTTGATAGGTTTGTAGAAGCAGATCGCCAAAGTATTTGCCGTTTGGCTCGTTGTGCACATAAAGAAAGTGCGTTTTCGGATATTACTTTTTGTGATGCCAAGTTGTTCAGAGCTTTTGATAATGTGCTTGAAGAGCCTGATACCTATCTTGGTTTGAAGGTGAGCCTTGGGAATGAGATCGTGGGGTTTTGCTACGCGCTGCTTGGAGGGTATTACATGGGTGCGGATGCAAAAGTTGTCACTGTTATTGCTATTACAACATCACCGGTAATTCGTGCTGGTATCCTCGGCGGCAAAGCAGCCCTTCGTCTTACGC
>CABZJG010000099.1 GCA_902525995.1 Paracoccaceae bacterium
TTTTCCATTTAGGACTTTTGCAAGAGAATCAGTTCATCTTGAAAATGGGATTTAATGGTGGCGAGAGATGACCTATACAAAACTCGGCCCTCGGGCTTTGGATTACACGCTTTGTCAATATGGGGTTTCGCGAAATATATTTCGCGGTCCGCAAAAATCTTTTTGCAATCCATATATTGCCTGCCTTGGCGGCAGCGAAACATTCGGTCAGTCGGTGCCTGCGCCGTTTCCAATTCTGACCGAGCGGTTGATCGGGCAAACTGTGGTCAATCTGGGTGTCACCCATGCCGACCCTGATTTATATCTAAAAGACGATGCGGTGATTGATATCGCGCGCAAGGCACAGCTGTGCGTTCTGCAAATCATGGGCGCCCATAATATGTCCAACCCTTATTATAAAGTGCATCCGCGACGCAACGACCGCTTCACCAAAGCGCTGCCGGCCTTGGTGGACCTATTTCCAGATGTGGATTTTACCGGGTTCCATTATACCAAACATCTGTTGCACCATCTCAATGTGATGGAATGCGACCGCTTTGAACGGATCACAACCGCACTGAGAAAGACCTGGTGTGATAAAATGAAGCGCTTGCTCACAGTCATCAATAAACCAACTGTTCTGCTGTGGATGCAAAATACACCCGCTTCTTTTTCATTCGACAGTGACCCCTTGTTTGTGACCCAGAGCGATATTTCATCCCTCAAGCCGCAAGTTCTTGCCATTAGCAGATACCGTCGCTGCTCCACACCAACGGCCTATGCAAAATATCAATTCTTTGATGCTCTTGACCAAGATTGTCACGCCGAGATTAGCATGCGGCTGGCGACCGATATCCTGATGCATGTCGCATAGACAGGGCACAAAAAAGCCCCCGAAATTGGGGGCTTTTCTAACTACATTGGATACGCTTTAAGCCAGTTTTTCGGTCAGCTCAGGCACCGCATCAAATAGATCGGCAACCAATCCAAAATCGGCAACCTGAAAAATAGGGGCCTCTTCGTCTTTGTTGATCGCCACGATGATCTTGCTGTCTTTCATACCGGCCAAATGCTGAATAGCGCCAGATATGCCCACCGCAACATAAAGATCAGGTGCCACTACTTTACCAGTTTGACCGACCTGCCAGTCGTTCGGAGCATAGCCACTATCCACAGCGGCCCGTGATGCACCAACAGCTGCGTTCAGCGCATCGGCCAGCTTTTCTATCAGCGCAAAGTCATCTTCGCTGCCAACACCGCGGCCGCCTGACACAACAACGCCTGCAGAGGTCAACTCGGGCCGGTCGCTTGCCGCCACCTTATCTTCGACCCATTCCGAAAGCCCGGGGTTGCCTGCCGCGGCAATATTTTCAATTGCTGCTGAACCACCTGCGCCTGCGGCATCAAAGTTTGACGTCCGGATTGAGATAACTTTCGTAGCATCTGATGATTGCACCGTTTGCAACGCATTGCCTGCATAGATCGGGCGCTCGAATGTATTGCCGTCAATGACGGCTGTGATGTCAGTAATCACCATCACATCCAGCAGGGCTGACACACGTGGCAATATATTTTTTGCCGAGTTTGTCGCCGGGCCTACAATGTGCTCATAATCACCTGCCAGCGAAACAACCAGATCAGCAACAGGTTCAGCAAGACCATTGCCATAGATCGCATCATCCGCGCAGAGCACTTTGCTCACGCCGTCAAGAGCGGCTGCAGCCTCTGCCGCACCGCCGCATCCTGCAGCAGCACAAAGCACTGTGACATCGCCCAACTGTTTGGCTGCTGTTACTGCTTTGGCAGTGGCATCAACGGCCAGATCAGCGCCTGAGATTTCTGCAATAAGAAGAACTGCCATTAGACTGCCCCCGCTTCTTTGAGTTTTTCAACCAGCTCATCCACTGAGCCCACCTTGATGCCCGCAGCGCGGCTTTCAGGTTCGGTGGTTTTTACAATGCTCAAGCGCGCCGCTGGATCAACGCCGTAATCCGCCGCTATTTTCTGATCAAGCGGCTTTTTCTTGGCTTTCATGATGTTTGGAAGCGACGCGTAGCGCGGCTCGTTCAACCGCAGATCAACGGTCACAATGGCCGGCATGTTGACTTTGATGGTTTGCAACCCGCCATCCACTTCGCGGGTGACCACAGCGCTGTCGCCATCCACCTCAAGCTCTGACGCAAAGGTCGCTTGCGACCACCCCAGCAGACCGGCAAGCATCTGGCCGGTGGCGTTCATGTCATTGTCGATGGCTTGCTTTCCGCAGAGCACCAGACCGGGCTGTTCATCGTCAACCACTGCCTTTAGAATTTTGGCCACTGCCAAAGGTTCAACATCGGTGTGCACATCATCGGCCGCAACCACTAAAATGGCCCGATCAGCCCCCATCGCCAACGCGGTGCGGAGTGTTTCTTGCGCCTTTTCAACACCTACAGAAATGGCAACCACTTCATTGGCTTTGCCAGCCTCTTTCAACCGGATCGCTTCTTCTACAGCAATCTCGTCGAAGGGGTTCATCGACATTTTTACATTTGCCAGATCAACACCGGACCCGTCCGCTTTCACACGAACCTTCACGTTATAGTCAATCACGCGCTTGACAGGCACCAATACCTTCATGAGCGTAAGTCTCCTTTGTTGCGCCGCACCTGCGACCGTGAGTCGAATAATGCGTGTTTGATATATGCTTGTTAGGCCTCACAACAGTGCAAAATCGTCACGGTAGCGCTAAAGGACGTCACGTTTGACAAAAATCAGCTGTGACAAAGCGCGACATATCACCTGTTGTCACCAGGCACCCACAGAACATCTTTTGAACCATTGCTGTTGGCCACCCGTGCAGCCACAAAAAACCAATCACTCAACCTATTTAAATATTTTACCGCATCAGAATTGATGGTTTCCATCGTCGCCAGTTCGACGCACAGCCGCTCGGCGCGGCGCGCCACGGTGCGGCACACATGCAGATGGGCAGACAACGGCGAGCCGCCCGGCAAAATAAAACTGCGCAACGGCTCAAGCGCGCTGTTCATTTTATCAATCTCGCCCTCCAGTCGTGCCACTTGGCTGGCCACCATGCGCAGCGGCGGATATTCTGCTTCGGCATCGCGCTCAATATCAGGGCGGCATAAATCAGCGCCGAGATCAAACAGATCGTTTTGAATACGGGCCAGCATTTCGTCCATCTCGCCCGATGCCTGCAAGCGGGCCATTCCTACGGTGGCGTTTAATTCATCCGAGGTGCCATAGGTGGTCACCCGCAGCGAATGTTTTGCCACGCGAACCCCATTGCCCAGCGCGGTTTCCCCCGCATCACCGGTTTTGGTGTAGATTTTGTTTAAAACAACCATCTTAGCCCCCTTGCCGTGTGAAAAAGACAAAGAGCAAAATCAAAACCACGGCAACAAATTGCGCGGCAATACGCAGCCGCATTATTTTATTGGCATATTTTCGATTGAACTCGCCACCACGCCCAAAGCCGCCAATACCGATCATCAATATAATCGCCACCGCTGCCAGAGACACGACCACAATTACAAATAAGGGATCTTCCATGATTTTTATGCCTTCTTTCCAGCCTGATTTGGTATCTAGTGGGCTTCACAGCAAAAGCGAAGGGATTTCGCTTTTTAAGGCAGAAATTTACCCTCTTGTTAACTTAGCAGCCTATCCTGCATCCGTATCGGTAAAATGCGACGCATCACGGCTGCAGCATAGGTCGGGACAGTGATATAGTAGCAGGGTTTTGGCCGTTTGGCCTCTAATGCGTGCAACAATTTGTCGCTGACCGCTTTGGCCGGCAATTCATACCGATCCGGACCGCTGCTGTGATAGAGCCGTTTCATCAGACGTTTGCGATAGTGATCCGCGCGCGGCGAGGCTTCCCAGTCGATCCATTTTTCAAAATGCGGGATCGAGTTTTCTCGGATTTTCGAGGTGATCGGGCCCGGCTGGATGAGCACCACATCAATCGGCATGTCGCGCATTTCAAGCCGCAGCGTCTGGGTCAGCCCTTCAAGGGCAAATTTACTGGCCACATAAGCCCCGCGCCACGGGGCGGGCACAAACCCCAGAACCGATGAACAATTTATTATCCGGCCATGCCCTTGCGCGCGCATCGCCGGAATGATTTGCCGTGTCAGATCGTGATAGCCAAACACATTGGTTTCAAACACTTCGCGCAGGGCGCCGCGCGGCAAATCTTCCACTAAGCCGGGACAGGCAAAGGCCCCATTGTTAAACAGGGCATCAAGCCGGCCATCAGTGGCATTCAGCACAAAACCCATAGCAGCGGAAATACTCGCCTCATCCGCATAATCAAGCACCAGACTTTCAAACCCCTGCGCCTTTAATGTCTCGACATCGTCTTGCGCGCGGCAACTGGCAAACACGCGCCACCCCGCTTCGCGCAAACGCAAGGCCGCATCATAGCCAATGCCCGAGGAACAACCGGTGATCAAAATTGTTTTTTGCGCCATCCAAAACTCCAATCCGCTAGCCGACATTTATTCAACCAACGGCCAGTTTAGGCGCTGCGCCACACAGCCACAACCGCCAAAGGTGAAATTAATCCGCTGGCCGCTTTACCTGACTTGCTGCAGAGAGTATCACATCATCTATGACTGATTTGATTGACGACCCCAATATGAGCGGAATTTTGGCCGAACCCCTGCGGCGAGCTATTGGCGAGCGCTATCTGACCTATGCGCTGTCCACAATTATGCACCGCGCGCTGCCCGATGCCCGTGACGGGCTTAAGCCGGTGCACCGGCGCATCCTTTATGCCATGCGCGAGCTCAAGCTCAATGCCAGCGGCGGATTTCGCAAATCAGCCAAGATTAGCGGCGATGTGATGGGCAATTATCACCCCCATGGGGACGCTGCGATCTACGATGCCATGGCGCGCTTGGCGCAGAATTTTAATGTCCGCTACCCGCTGGTCGACGGGCAGGGCAATTTTGGCAATATCGACGGTGATAACCCCGCCGCCAGCCGCTACACCGAGGCGCGAATGACCGCCGTGGCCGAGGCGCTGCTGGAAGGGCTCAATGAAAATGCCGTCGATTTTCGTGACAATTATGATGGCACGCTGACCGAGCCGGTGGTTTTGCCGGCCAGTTTTCCTAATCTGCTGGCAAATGGATCAAGCGGGATTGCCGTGGGCATGGCCACAAATATCCCGCCGCATAACATCGCCGAGCTCTGCGATGCCTGTCTGCATTTAATCAAAACCCCCGAAGCGCGTGATGACACGCTGCTGAATTTCATCCCCGGACCCGACTTTCCTACCGGCGGGGTGATCGTGGAAAGCCCCGAGGCCATCGCAAGTGCCTATCGCACAGGGCGCGGATCGTTCCGCTTGCGCTGCCAGTGGAGCGTCGAAGACCTTGGCCGTGGTCAATGGCAGATTGTGGTCACGGAAATTCCCTATCAGGTGCAAAAATCAAAGCTGATCGAAAAAATTGCCGAAGTGATCCAGCTGAAGAAAATTCCGATCCTTGCGGATGTGCGCGATGAAAGCGCCGATGATATCCGGCTTATTTTAGAGCCCCGCTCGAAAAATGTGGATCCCGAGGTGCTGATGGGCATGCTGTTTCGAAATTCGGACCTTGAGGTGCGCTTTTCGCTTAACATGAACGTGCTCATTGATGGGGTAACGCCCAAGGTCTGTAGCCTTAAAGAGGTGCTCAAAGCCTTTCTTGATCACCGCCGCGATGTGCTGCTGCGGCGCAGTCAGCACCGGATTGATAAGATTGATCACCGGCTTGAGGTGCTCGAAGGCTTTTTGGTGGCGTTTCTTAATCTTGATCGGGTCATAGATATTATCCGCTATGATGACGACCCCAAGGCGGCACTGATTGCTGAGGACTGGAGTATATCGCATCCACGGGCCATTAACGAAGATGACTATACCGGCCCGGATATCACCCAAGAGGGCGAATTAAGCGAGTTGCAGGCCGAAGCGATTTTAAACATGCGGCTGCGTTCGCTGCGCCGGCTCGAAGAGCTTGAGCTGATCCGCGAACGCGATGCGCTGATGCTGGAACGGGCCGATCTGCAAGATTTGCTCGATCACACCAACTTGCAATGGGATAAAATTTCCGAGCAGCTGAAAGCCACCAAGAAAACCTTTGGAAAAGACTATGCGGGCGGCGCGCGGCGCACGATCTTTACCGAGGCCGGTGAAATCGAAGAGGTGCCGCTTGAGGCGATGATCGACCGGGAACCGATCACCGTTGTCTGCAGCCAGATGGGCTGGATACGGGCGATGACCGGACATATCGACCTTACCCGTGAGCTCAAGTTCAAAGACGGTGACGGGCCGCGGTTTATTTTCCATGCTGAAACTACTGATCGATTGTTGGTGTTTGCCAGCAATGGGCGTTTCTATACCCTATCGGCGGCCAACCTGCCCGGCGGGCGCGGCATGGGCGAGCCACTAAGGTTGATGGTGGATTTGCCCAATGAGGCCGAGATTATAGATATCTTCATCCACAAACCCGGGCGCAAGCTGCTTGTGGCTTCCAGCGCAGGGGACGGGTTTGTTGTACCGGAAGATGATGTTCTGGCCCAGACCCGCAGCGGCAAACAGGTGCTGAACGTGCGCGGCGATGTCAGCGCCAAAAGCTGTAGCCCGATCCAAGGTGATCATGTGGCCGTGGTCGGGGAAAACCGCAAAATGCTGGTGTTTGCGCTGTCCGAGCTGCCCGAAATGGGGCGCGGCAAAGGTGTTCGGCTGCAAAAATACAAAGACGGCGGCATGAGCGATGTCGCAACATTTGATTTAGCCGCAGGGCTTAGCTGGCTTGATCCGGCCGGCCGCACCCGCACCGAAACCGAACTGGCCGAATGGACATCGAAGCGCGCAAGCGCGGG
>CABZJG010000100.1 GCA_902525995.1 Paracoccaceae bacterium
TGGCTCTGAAATTGGGGGCTAGACAACACTGACCCGGTCGAAGAGTGGGAGAACTGGGTGTTGCCTTTCGTGTAAAATCAGGTTTTTGACAAACTATACAAGGAGAACCCCGCGATTCATGGACACATGGTGCGCGGGGACGGATGCAACAAGCACTACCACGTAAGCCTCGTGCGGAAAGCAGCGTGGCGCAGCGCAGAAAAGATGCGCGACTACTTTAAGAACTGCAGCGATACAGTGGTGCGCTGGAGAGAACGCGGACCCGTGTGCCTAGAGCCTGAAACCAATCCGAGCAAGCCCGGTTTCGTCGGTGAAAAGAAAGCACTGCGCAACGAACTGACGAGTCCACACGGCGTGTACCTGTACAAGACACGGCAAGATGTCGTGGACTACTTTGCTCCCAATTTTCACCCGCCTTACAACACGCCTGAGAAGAAGGCCATCATTGAGAAATGGGTGTTGAATGTGGATGTCGCTCAGTATACGCTTTTGGATACTGCTGTGCAGGAAGTTTAAAAACACGAAGCCAACACCGATTCCACCCAGCTTGTTGCACGGATGTGTCACGACGGCATTGCCAAGTTATTTGTACATGGCCGAATGCAGCCTGATCCAAGCCCATCATGCGATCATTTCACTGGTATAGTCGGCCCAGAGGCTGAAAGCATCCGCCCTTGCATGACGATATGAGTTGGCGGTGAGACGATGGCGGCGAGGTTTGAAGATGTTGTTGATCTGGTCATGAGTTGCAAGGAAACGCTGCGCCTGTCTGGGTGACTTGAAGCGGCCCATGATTTTCTCTCGTCGTCGCGTCGGCCTATGGCTGCCTTCTATTCGATTGTTAAGACCCTTATGGGCCCGATGATCAGCATCTGCCGCTTGGCGCGCAATCGGTTTGATGTAGCTGCGCAATTTGTCAGTGATGACAACCCTTGGGTGGCCAAATTGAGCAATTAGCCTTGCCAAAAAGCGCTTTGCAGCTTTGGCATTGCGCCGTGTTTGCACTAGAATATCTAGTGTGTCGCCGTTAGCGTCCACTGCGCGCCATAGCTAATGCTTCACCCCATTGATCGCGATCACAACCTCATCCAAGTGCCATTTGTCGTTTGGTCGTGGCCGGTCCTCCCGGCGAATACAGTTCGCGAAATGCCTGCAAAATCGGTTTACCCAAAGGCGGATGGCTTCGTGGCTTACGATAATGCCCCGTTCCGCTAGCAAACCTTCAACATCCGCTGTACTCAGAGCGAAACGATGATACGCCCAAACAGCATAGGCAACCACCTCACGAGGAAAACGAAAACCTTTCAGGCGAGGCATGGACGATGGAATCTGCATGCGTCACGTATATATCAGGCGGATAGCTCAAACTGGGGAGTTTTACTTCGGCAATTTTGGGGAATATTCATTCGGTACTGACACCTGGAGCGAGCTTGTGTCCCAAGGCGAGATGCATCCCATTACACGGGCGGCTTATGGGTTTTCTCTTTGGGGATTATCTGACACGCATGCCACACGCCCGGCCTCTGCCCTTGAAGCTGCGGTAATTGCAGCGCGGCTTGCGTGTCGGGACTGCGCAGGCGGGGCTGTGTTTTTACCGCTGGCCATGGGCGGGGCAGGGGCACTGCGCAGCGCTGGCACCCCCATGGATCGGCTTGCCCAGTTTTATTCGGGTGCGCTCAAATCGGTCTCTTTTGCGCTGTATCATCTGGAGCGCATTACAAAATGGCAAGAGCGCGCTGAAAAGTTCAGCGCAACAAAATCAGGCAAGACACCGCGCCAGTTGATAGAACTCTTTGCGGCCTGGCCCACTCTGTCTGCTCCCATAGCCCAAAGCCAGTTCTCGTCTTCTGCGCCCAGCATCAGATGACAGGGCAGACAAGATATAGATTTTGGACTGCGGATGTATGAGAGGGCGGGAGCTGACTTTCGTTGCACTTGCAGCTTCAAAGGCGCGTTGATATACAATCTAGAGAAGAAATGAGTGGGGTTAACTATTGCAGTTCATTAACGGCGGTCCTGACATACCCGATGAACTACTCGTAGCGTTGGATGAAGGGCGTGTAGTATTTTTCTGCGGTGCAGGTGTCTCCCGCGCGAAGGCAAATTTGCCAGATTTTTTCAGTCTGGCAGGCGAAGTCCTGAAAAAGCTCCACGTTCCCAACGACGACTCAGCCGCCAAAATTCTGGACCTAGCATGCGAGCTGGAGGCACAAACGGGTGTGCCTGACCTGATTTCAGCCGACCGTGTTTTTGGCCTCCTTGAGGGTGACTTTTGTAAAAGCAAAATTGAGCGCGCAGTTGCCCAAGCGTTGAATCCTAAGGAGAGTGTAGACCTTTGCGCACATAATCTTCTATTAGACCTTGCCACCACCAAGGAAGGTGTCACGAAGCTGGTCACGACCAACTTTGACCGATTGTTTGACGATTGCGGGCGAGGATTGAAGACGTGGCAACCCCCAAGACTACCCGACCTGGCAAGACCGGGAGACTTGAACGGGATCGTCTATCTGCATGGCCGTGCGACAGAAGGCTACGATGGGTCTGAGGGTGATGGGTTCGTTTTGTCCAGAGCTGAATTCGGGCGCGCCTATCTTGCAGAAGGTTGGGCAACCCGCTTTTTCAAGGATATGATCGACCGCTACTCTGTGGTGTTTGTCGGCTACAAGGCGAACGATCCGCCGGTACAATACCTGCTTGAAGCCCTCAGAAATTCAAACGGTCGGCTGGACGAGGTTTACACTTTTCAAGCTGGCGATACGGACAACGCAACCTCGCACCGGGCGCACAAGGGTGAAACAATAATCCCCTACGACAGCAAAGATGGTCACGCAGCGCTATGGAACACCCTAAAGGAATGGGCGGAACGCGCCAAAGACCCAGAAGGTTGGCAGGCAAAGACCGTAGAAATGGCCCTGCGCGGTCCCGAAACCCTTTTGCCTTTCGAACGCGAACAAGTCACGCATTTGGTATCCACCAAGGAAGGCGCACGCAGCTTCCTTAAAAGCGACACGCCTGCACCAGCCACGTGGCTTTGTGTCTTTGATAGCTCAATTCGCTATTCAGGGCCGGACATCGTCCGATCCGGCGAAGACGAAGGAAAAGTAATTGATCCATTTTCCTTCTACGGGTTGGCGAGTGACCCCACTCCAACTCCGATAAGCCCGGAAGACTTCCACCCGAAACGCGAGACCCCAACGACTGCGTGGGACGCGTTTGCGCTCAACCGTCGAGACCGACTAGAACTGCGGGACGAACACCTAACACAAATGCGCGGCGGCCAGTCTCTCTACGCGGCCCAACTGCCAGATAGGATTGGCATCCTAGGGCATTGGGTTGGTAAGGTCGCCAATCAAAATGCTGCTGTATGGTGGGGCGCACGGCAGAGCGGCTTGCATGGCGGCATTCAGCAACAGATTCGAAGGAACTTGGAAAAGGCCGACGCTGTTTGCGCGCCATACATCCTCCAAGCTTGGCATTATCTTTTCGAGCACTGGCGAGCCGGAACCGATGCAGACCGCCTTGATTGGTACCGCTTTGCGGATGAAATCGAAGTTGTGGACTGGAACAGTACAACAGTTCGAAAGTACGAGAAGCTTTCGCGGCCACGTTTGACGGCTGGATACAACTATTTCCGCTCTACAGTGGCACCACAGGCCGATGATGAAACGAGTCTAGGCGATTTGATCCTTCTGGATTTGGTCTACACAGAAGACAGCCCCGAAATCCCCATTCCAGACAAATGGTTGGCCGAATCTGGATATTGGAATTCAGCTAGAGACTGAGCGAGGGCATTACAGATTGCTGGACATACCGCCAGTCATTCCTTCGGACGATCCCGACATAAGCGACTATGAACGCAACAAAGGGTTTACTGGTGCAGTTTTGTCCTACGCCACCCTGTTCGAGCGACTTGTGGAGCTCGACGTTGAGAAAGCACGGAGGGAAGCCGCGAGTTGGCCAAAAGACGACGATAACGTGTTTGCCCGGTTGCGGATATGGGCAGGCCGGTTCAAAACGCTTGTTCCCGACGAAAATTTCAATGAGTTCTTTGAATTGGTTAGCCGGGATGCGTTTTGGAACATCTGGCATCAACGCGACCTGTTGCTTACTTTGCAAGAGCGCTGGCCAGCATTGCCAATGCCCGCAACAAGACGGATCGAAGCGCGTATTCTAGAAGGCCGGGAACGTTGGGAAAACGAAGCGGAGCACGAATTCGTGCAGCGGAGCGCTTGGAGCATTGCCGAACGGCTTTATTGGCTTTGTTTTAAGGGGTGCAATCTGAATGTCAATTATGACGAAGAAATAAAACGGCTTCAACACGCTGCGCCTGATTGGTCGCCAGAACATGCCGAAAATGCCGACCGGTCATGGGAAAGCCGTAGTGGAACGGTACGTACCGAAACAGAGCATAGCGGCCTTCTGTCTGAGCCACTGTCAAAAGTACTCGCAAAAGCACGGGAAATCGGTGGACGAACCGGACTTCCACTCGTTGACTACGATCCATTCGCAGGCTTGTGCGCGAGCCACCCTGTCATGGCGCTTTCTGCCTTGCGGCTGGAAGCCAAGCACGGCGAGTACCCGGAATGGGCTTGGCGGCGTTTTCTGCACTCTAAGAACCGAAAAAACGACAATGGCCGCTTAAAGAATTTCATAGCCAAACTTGTCATTTCGGCGGACGACAAAGCCTTGAAGGGCATTGTATACCCTGTGTCCGAGTGGTTTCTTTCAACTACAGAAAAGCTGCCCGACGAATGCGTTCCAATCTTTGAGCGGCTGGCTACGCGCCTACTCGGCTTCCTGACCGACAATCCAGATGCGGGTGGCTCTGGCGTTGTTCGCGGCAATCGTGATCCAGATTGGGCGACAGAAGCCCTAAATTCGCCTGTAGGCAAAATTGCCCAAGCATTGTATCACGATCCGCGCCAACAAAACCTTGAAGAAAACCAAGGGCTTCCCGCTGAATGGCGTGCAATGGTTGAGGGTGCGTTGGCGTTGCCTGGGGATAATGGCCGCTTCGCCCTAGTCTTTTGTAGCTACAAGTTGAACTGGTTCCACTACGTCGATTCCAAATGGACGCAAGAAAAGCTTCTTTCTGTCCTGCGAACAAACAACGCTGAAACGTTGGAGGCTTGGTGGACCGGCTATCTTTGGGATGCGCGAAAACTTCCAAGCTTTGACCTGTTTCAAGCCTTAAAGCCAGACTTGCTGATGAAAGCTTCTGGGCAGACCTACGAGGAACAGAGCAACCGTGACAAGCTAGCTGGACTGGTGCTGGCAAGCTGGGGTCGTCCTGATCCAAAGACGGGCGCGGAACGCATTTCTGACGACGAATTACGCAAGGTTTTATTAGACGCGGGGGATCTTTTTCGGTCTAGCGTGTTGTGGCAGCTTGAGCGGTGGAGCAAAGAGGACGGCGAGAGTGGAGAGTTTTGGAAGCCTCTCCGAGAACGTTTGCTGCGCCAAGTCTGGCCCATTCAAAAAGCGGCCCGGACCCCCCACAATTCGGCTCGCCTGATCGAACTTGCGTTCTCCGATGAAGATAGCTTTATCGCTATTTCAGACGCGATATTGCCTCTGATAAGCAAGATCGAACGCGACCACATCATCCTGCCTTGCATTCGACGCGGCGAGGGGAACATCGTCGATAAGAATCCGGAGCGCGTACTTGAAATCCTACACTTGGCCCTTCCTGAAAACGCGAACAGTTGGCCCTACGAGATAGACGCAACTCTGAACCGTATTGCTATTGCAGACCCATCGCTTGGAGTGGACTCTAGATTGATAGAGTTGAATAGGCGCTGGAATTCAAGGTGATTGCCCGTTGAATGTCAGCATTGGGGTGGCCGCGCTGCAGCATTATCTTGAAACAACGACGGCGGTTTTGGGCTGCAAATTCAAAAGCGTTTGCCCTGTAGTGTTGCGTTGTATTTAGATATACAGCTTGGAGCTAGTTAGGCCTATTCAGTTGAGTAGCCCGTCGGATTGCATCGCCATCACGACTTGTTTGGCGAAAAAGTTTCGCGCGTGCGCGGCGCGCGAACTCCCGACCCATTTACACCGGCAGTGAACGGCCGGTTTGACAGATCGCAACGCAGCATCTGACACAGGAAGTCAAAGGCAGATTTGGGCTGGCTGGGTCTAAAAAAGCTTGCCGCCAGTGCCCGCCTTGAATGCCTTAATCAGATCAACGTCGGGTTGCTTTACATAAGGGTACGTAACCCACCACAAGTATTTGGATATTGATCTGAATTTATTGAGCTTTCTTTGATTTCCGATCCCCCGTTTTGAGGTGTGATTTATGCGGCCCTTTTCGGGGGGAGGATTCCGAGGGAGTCTTTGAGCTTTTCTTCTGAGAAATCGTATTCGCCGAGCATGTTGATGTGGGCCTAGGACATGGGTGAGTGGGTTGATATCTGACGCGGTGTTTTTTTTCAGTTTGATGGTGGTCACCAGTCGCAAAAAGTCATCCCAATTTTCTAAGATCACTGCTTCATTGACGGTTTTATCTGGACGAATTGCCCAATCATCAGCCCCTTGGTTTTTTGGCTTGAAGGCATAGAGGGTTTGTTTGCCGATCCCCTTGATGCGGGGTGCGAACGAAAACCCCAGCATGTGGGTCAGGCCAAAGATGGCTTCTGTATATCCATGAGTATCGGTGGAATGGATATCGCTTTTCACTACGTCATTGTGCATCAGGCCGTCGATGACGTAGGCGCTTTTGCGATCAGCCGCGCTGATCATCGTGGAATGCCATAAGAAGTTTCGTTCATCGACGAAGGGGTTCTGTC
>CABZJG010000101.1 GCA_902525995.1 Paracoccaceae bacterium
GAGCTTGGCAAGTAAGCGTTCATGCACCTCAGGCGTGACAAACTTGGATACATCGCCATCTAAACGGGCTATTTCTTTAACCAGTTTTGATGCTATTGCTTGATGTTTTGCTTCGGCCATCAAAAACACCGTTTCAATTGTTGAATCAAGCGCCCGGTTCATCCCGACCATTTGGAATTCATATTCAAAATCCGCCACCGCACGCAATCCACGAACAATAACGCTTGCGCCAACGTCATGCGCGCAGTCAATCAATAAATTTTCAAACGGATGCGCAATAATTTCGGTTCCAATTTCAGACGATAAACCCGCGCATTGCAATTCAATCATTGAAACCCGCTCTTCCAATGAGAACAACGGCCCTTTGTCACGGTTGATCGCCACACCGATAACCAGCCGGTCAACAAGCATTGCTGCACGGCGAATAATATCGATATGTCCGAGAGTGATCGGATCAAAAGTTCCGGGATAAAGCCCAATGCGCATTTAGCAGCCCTCTGCCAATTGATAAATCTGCCAGCAAGCATCAATATTGCCAGCATAATTGCAAGGGTCAGTAGCCCATTATCATACCTTCAAGAGCGTCTTTTTCCATTGCAAGTTCAGAAAGTTTTGCTTTTACCACATCGCCTTGGGTAATAAGACCAATCATTTCACCATTCTCAACCACAGGAAGATGTCGAAACCTTCTATCAGTCATAATTGTTAAAACTTGATCTGCTGTTGCCTCACGGCGACAAGTCACAATTTTTCGGGTCATAAAGTCGTCGACATGCGCATTCAAAGCCTGCGTTCCGCGATGCACAATTGCCCTAACAATATCCCGCTCTGATAAAACACCAGTGGCTGTTTTGCCATCTTCGGAAATAATCACTGTGCCGATTTTATGTTTTGTTAAAATTGCAGCCGCTTCCGCTATTGTTGTTTTCGGCGCAACAGAAATAACGTTGTCGTTTGCTTTAGAATTTAATATTTGCTGTACTAGCATCAGATCATCCATAATTTTATTTCAATATTAATATTATATTGGTAATTTTATTATTGTCAAGGTGAGCACTCCAAATGATCCAATTCTAAGCGAATACCTTCACTTAGAACTTTCACAAAGCGGTTCATTCGATCCATGCGGCGGTCTTCATGATGGCGAATAAGATAAAAACTCCGCGTTAAGGAAAACCGGTGTTCTAAAACGCGCTTCAAATCGGGGGAAAACGGTAGAGCAAAATCATGAACAACACCAAGACCTGCACCGGCACGCAACCAATTGAACTGCACAGAAACAGAATTTGATGCCAAAGGAAGGCGTTGAACTCCAAGCTCGGTCAAATAGTCGAGTTCCTTGTCGAATATCATATCAGCGATATAGCCAATAAAACGGTGGCCCCTTAAATCCGACAACTCATTAAGCGGTGGTTTACCGCTTAGATACTCGGCCGATGCGGCCAAATGTAATTTATAATCTGTTAGCTTTTGCACCGTCAGGCGGCCGGTTTCTGGCGGGCTGACAGCAATCGCCATATCGGCTTCGCGCTTGGTTAAATTAATCACCCTTGGCAAGGCAACAATTTGAATATCCAAGTCTGGGTTTTGATCCGAAATTCGAGCGCAGACTTGTGGCAATAAAAAATTTGCACAACCATCCGGGGCTCCAATGCGAATTTGCCCACTCAATGATCCTGTTTGGCCGGAAATCTCTTGGCTTAATCCAGCCATAGCCTGCTCGACGCGCACAGCGTGGTCAAGCATTCGGTTGCCCGCATCGGTCAACGCATAGCCAAAAGTTGAGCGTATAAAAAGAGATTGTCCCAGCTGATCTTCAATGCGGGCAATGCGCCGCCCTACAGTGGCCGGGTCAAGCTTTAATTGCCGTCCAGCCGCAGACAATGTCTCATAGCGAGCCACAGCTAGAAATATTCTTAGATCATCCCAATTATCTGTCATCCCCGCCCTTTGCAAATTTGCAGTACTATTTTGTGATTTTTCCTCTTTTCACCACATTTTTGCAAGGCTAACCTCGTTTCAAATAGCTAGGAGAGCTCTCATGCAAGAATTAACCCATTATATTGGTGGTGCGAATGTCAAAGGAACATCGGGACGCTTCGCCGATGTCTTCAACCCTGCCACAGGTGAAGTTCAGGCCCAAGTGCCTCTGGCTTCGGAAATTGAAATGGCGCAAGCCGTAGAGGTGGCCGCAAAAGCACAGTTAAGCTGGGGTCAGGTTAATCCTCAGCGCCGTGCACGGGTGATGATGAAGTTCGTAGACCTTCTTAATCGTGATATGGATCGCCTGGCAGAAGCGCTAAGCCGCGAGCATGGAAAAACGTTTCCCGATGCCAAAGGCGATGTGCAGCGCGGGCTTGAGGTTGTAGAATATTGTATTGGCGCGCCCCAATTGCTCAAAGGTGAGTTCACAGACAGCGCCGGTCTTGGAATTGATATGTATTCAATGCGGCAACCTTTGGGGGTTTGTGCGGGTATTACGCCGTTTAATTTTCCTGCCATGATCCCTATGTGGATGTTTGCACCGGCGATTGCCTGCGGCAACGCTTTTATCCTTAAACCGTCTGAGCGTGATCCGTCCGTCCCACTGATGCTTGCAGAGCTTATGGAAGAGGCAGGATTGCCCAAAGGTATTTTACAGGTAGTGAATGGCGACAAGGTGGCTGTAGATGCAATTCTTGATCATCCGCTCATTCAGTCGATTGGATTTGTGGGCTCTACCCCGATCGCTGAATACATCTATGGTCGCGGATGCAGCAATGGCAAGCGCGTACAGTGTTTTGGCGGCGCCAAAAACCACATGATCATCATGCCTGATGCGGATATGGATCAAGCGGCAGACGCTTTGGTGGGCGCTGGATATGGAGCAGCTGGCGAACGCTGCATGGCGATTTCGGTTGCTGTCCCAGTGGGTGATGAAACAGCCGATCGTCTGATTGAAAAACTGGTTCCAAGAATTGAAAAACTAAAAGTCGGCCCCTACACCGCCGGTGACGACATTGACTATGGTCCTGTTGTTACAGCAGCAGCCAAAAAGAACATTCTTGGGCTGGTGCAAAGCGGCGTGGATCAGGGCGCAGAGCTGGTCGTTGATGGGCGCGACTTTAATCTTCAGGGCTATGAAGATGGATTTTTTGTCGGGCCGCATTTGTTCGACCGTGTCACGCCAGATATGGATATCTACAAAAAAGAGATATTTGGACCGGTTCTAAGCAGCGTTCGTGCAGGCAGTTACGAAGAGGCGATTGGTCTGGCGATTGATCATGAATATGGAAACGGCACAGCAATTTTCACCCGTGACGGAGATGCCGCGCGCGATTTCGCAAACCGGATCAATATCGGAATGGTTGGGATCAATGTTCCTATTCCCGTCCCCCTCGCCTATCACACATTTGGCGGTTGGAAAAAGTCTGCCTTTGGGGATCTGAACCAACATGGACCGGATGCTTTTCGCTTCTACACCCGGACAAAAACAGTGACCTCGCGCTGGCCCTCTGGCATTAAGGAAGGCGGAGAGTTTAACTTTAAAGCCATGGACTAACCAAAGACCGCTTTCGGATACCTATAGCCGTTGGAAACGGCTATAGAACTGCTGTGGATGAAAAAGGAGCCTTGCGGTGGATTTTGCGTTAACCGAAGAACAAAATGCTGTGTTCGATATGGCCTATGCTTTTGGCCAAGAGCAGATCGCACCACAAGCACGCGCGTGGGAAACTCAAGGCACTATTCCCAAAGAGCTTTGGCCAAAGGTGGCTGATCTTGGGCTCGGCGGAATATATGTCAGCGAAGATCAAGGCGGATCTGGTCTCAGCCGTCTTGATGCGACACTGATCTTCGAAGCTCTGGCCATGGCCTGCCCTTCTGTCAGCGCGTTTCTATCCATTCACAATATGTGTGGCGGCATGATCGATAAGTATGGCAGTGAAGAAACCCGCGCGCGGTGGCTTCCTGATCTTTGCGCCATGCGCAAAGTCTTTAGCTACTGCCTAACGGAGCCAGGATCAGGATCAGATGCGGCAGCTCTCCGCACCACGGCTGAGTGGACCAATGAAAACTATATAATGAACGGCACGAAGGCGTTTATTTCAGGGGGATCCTATTCGGATACCTATATCGTTATGTGCCGCACAGGCGACCAAAGCCCCAAAGGAATATCAGCGTTAATTGTTGAAGTCGGAAGCCAAGGCCTTAGCTATGGCGCTCTTGAAGAAAAAATGGGGTGGCGATCACAACCCACGGCGCAGGTCCAGTTTGACGACTGTACCATCCCTATCGATAACCTGTTGGGAGATGAGGGCCAAGGCTTCAGCTATGCAATGGCTGGTTTAGATGGGGGCCGGTTAAACATTGCCGCCAGTGCGCTTGGCGGCGCCCAAGCCGCACTGTCTGCCACATTGGACTATATGGGCCAGCGAAAAGCCTTTGGCAAACCCATTGATCAGTTTCAGGCGCTGCAGTTCAAGCTTGCCGAGATGGAAGTGAAACTTCAGTCTTCGAGAACATTTTTGCGCCAAGCGGCCTGGAAGCTGGACAATGGCGCATCAGACGCGGGTAAGTTTTGTGCCATGGCCAAGCTTTATGTCACGGATTGTGCGTTTGAAGTGGCCAACAGCTGTCTGCAACTTCATGGCGGTTATGGCTATTTATCAGATTACGGTATTGAAAAAATTGTACGCGACCTGCGGGTCCATCAAATTCTTGAAGGCACCAATGAGATTATGCGCATGATTATTTCTAGACATATGCTCGCCGCCCGATGAAAGATATCAATATTCGCATCACTGGCCGGGCTGGCCGCATAACTTTGCAGCGCCCGGATGCCTTAAATGCCATGACCTATGAGATGTGCACGGCAATTGAGGCTGTACTTATGGAATGGCAGTCAAATGACACCGTTGATTTGGTGATTATTGATGCGCTTGGAACCCGCGCCTTTTGCGCCGGCGGTGACATTGCTGATCTTTACCAGTCAGGGCTGGATAAAAATTATGCTTTTGGGCAAAAATTCTGGGCAGATGAATATCGCCTAAATGCCCTCATCGCCCGATACCCCAAGCCTTATATTGCTTTTATGCAAGGTTTTACCATGGGCGGCGGCGTGGGTATTTCATGTCACGGAAGCCATCGCATTGTCGGTGAGACCAGCCAGATCGCAATGCCAGAATGTGGAATAGGTTTGGTGCCAGACGTGGGCGGTTCCTATATTCTTGCGCGCGCACCGGGGCATTTAGGGGAATATCTTGGTTTAACAGCGGATCGTATGGGGCCAAAAGATGCAATCGAAGTGGGCTTTGCAGATTATTTCATTCCGCAGGATCGTTGGGCGGCGCTGACACAGGAATTGGAAAAGACCGGTGATGCAGAGGCCCTTAAAACTTATATTGATAAGGCCCCTGCCGGAAAATTGGCGGATGCTTTGCCCATGATCAACTCAGCATTCCAATCGGGGGATCTTTCTACCATCGTAAGTGAACTGTCACATCATGACAGTTCCTTTGCAGAAAAAACACTGAAAGCCATGGGCCGCAACTCACCCTTATCCATGGCCTGCGCCCTTAAAATAATAGACCACTTGCGGGATAAGTCCGGCGATCTTGAAATGGCACTGCGCTGTGAATACCGCTTTACCGCGCGGGCAATGGAGTTTGGGGACTTCCTTGAAGGCATTCGGGCGGCTATCATTGACAAAGACCGAACGCCAAACTGGCAACACCAAATGAGCAGCGTTCCATCCGCAGATATCGAACATATGCTTTCCCCTCTTGGGGCAATGGAATTGAGTTTATAGGAGAGATGAAATGAACATTGGATTTATTGGCTTGGGCAATATGGGCGCCCCGATGGCAGAAAACCTGACGGCTGCTGGTCTAAATGTCACTGGCTATGATCCGGTTGGGGTCACTGCCAAAGATGTTGCGATTGTAGGCTCGGCAGCAGAGGCTGCTAAAAATGCTGATATTGTCATCACAATGCTTCCCAATGGGGATATCTTACGCGCAGTTGCGGATGAAATAATTCCAGCTATGACCGCTGGTGCAGCCTTTTTAGATTGCTCAACGGTTGATGTTGAAAGCGCGCGCCATGTGGCCCAAAGGGCGGCCGAGGCTGGCGTTTTGCCGCTTGATGCTCCGGTCTCTGGCGGTGTTGGCGGCGCAACCGCAGGCACCCTAACCTTTATGGTCGGCGGCCCAGAGGCGGGATTTGCCAAGGCAAAGACAGTCTTTGATATTATGGGTCAAAAGGCGGTTCATTGCGGGGCTGCAGGAAATGGTCAAGCAGCCAAAATATGTAATAATATGATTTTGGGGGCCACAATGATTGCCACCTGTGAAGCCTTTGCACTTGCTGATAAACTGGGGCTTGACCGACAAGCCATGTTTGATGTGGCCAGTACTTCCTCCGGCTATAGCTGGTCGCTAAATGCCTATTGCCCTGCCCCCGGCGTTGGTCCCCAATCACCATCAGACAATGACTACAAACCGGGGTTTTCTGCTGATCTTATGCTCAAGGACCTACGCTTGAGCCAACAAGCAGCCACAGCAGTAGACGCAGACACACCTATGGGGGCTGCAGCAACCAAGCTTTATGGGGATTTTGTCGAACAGGAAAACGGAAGCGGGCAAGATTTTTCTGCTATGTTGCCAAGATTTGCGTCCCGAAATCGATCTCAGTGAAAATATTTAAGACCTTAGCCACTCCGTAAATCGCAAAGCCATTTTGTTCGCCGCTTAGCACTGCCGCAGTATTTTCCCACTT
>CABZJG010000102.1 GCA_902525995.1 Paracoccaceae bacterium
CCACCCGTTGCAATTTGATGCCGCGGGCGTCCATCCACCCACAGCTGCGCTTTGGGGCTAAACTGAAAGGAAAAAGACCGTGAGCCGTATCGTTTATGTCAATGGCCAATATCTGCCGGAAGCAGAGGCAAAAGTATCCATTTTTGACCGTGGGTTTTTAATGGCCGACGGGGTTTATGAGGTCACCTCGGTTCTGGGCGGCAAGCTGATTGATTTTGATGGTCATGCGGTGCGTTTGGCGCGGTCGCTGCGCGAGCTTGAAATGGAAAACCCGATCTCGAAAGAGGACCTTTTGCAGGTGCACCGTGAATTGGTCTCGCGCAACGGGGTTGAAGAGGGCATGGTCTATTTGCAAATCACCCGCGGGGCGCCGGAAGATCGTGACTTTGTGTTTCCAGACCCAGAAACAACCGCGCCCACAGTGGTGCTTTTTACGCAAAACAAACCGGGTCTGGCCAACAATCCTGCCGCTGAAAAAGGCATCAAGGTCATCAGTATAGACGACATTCGCTGGGGCCGGCGTGATATTAAAACCGTGCAGCTACTATATCCGTCGATGGGCAAAATGATGGCTAAAAAAGCTGGCGCAGATGATGCCTGGATGGTGCAGGACGGCCATGTGACCGAAGGCACCAGCAACAATGCCTATATCGTCAAGGGACACCAGATTATCACCCGTGGGCTGTCCAACGACATCTTGCACGGGATTACCCGGGCCGCAGTGCTGCGCTGCGCCGAAGAGGCCCAGATGGAGGTCGTCGAGCGCCCCTTTAGCATTGCCGAAGCGCAGGAGGCCGACGAGGCCTTTATCACCTCTGCAAGCACTTTTGTGATGCCCGTTGTGGCAATTGATGAGCGCAAGCTGGGCAGCGGGACACCCGGCCCGGTGGCTGCGCGGCTGCGCGAGATTTATCTTGAAGAAAGCTTAAAGCAGGCGATCTAACGCTAAAGGTCGCCGCCTCCGGCGGGAGTATTTGAGCAAAGAAAAAATCTGATTAGATCAGGTTTAGGCCGTAATCTTTGCACAGCGCATCGACCAGTTGCCTTTGCTTGTCTTCCAGCTTTTGGTGGCGCGGATACAGCGGTGCTGCGCGGTTATCCAGCACCGGGCGGTCCCAGTGATCCGTGGTGTCCATAAACCCGCGCGCGCCAGGCTCGCCGTAGATTTGCATAAACCCTTGCAGCACCACATCAAGATAACTGAGCAGGATAGGCGCCGAAGGCGGCCCTGCTTTTGCGGTTTTCAACAGCGGTATCGCATAGACCGCACAGGGCACCTACTGCGCCAGATCATGGGTGATCTGATGCGCCCGCCTCTTGCCGCTCATACCCGGCTTCACGCGCATCCAGCGCCTGCCAGTCGCCGCCTTTCACCTGCGCCATAAGGCCCTGAATTTGGGCGCCGGGGGCCGGTGCAATGCTGAGAAAAGCAGCTTTGCGATATGATGTTTCACACCAAAGCCGGCGCCAGCCCCGCAACGTTGCGGGGCGCGGATCACCGTAGTTATGGGTGGCCAGATTGACCAGACTGCCGTAACCGAAAAAATAAGGATCGCTCATCGGGCAATGTTTGAGCGGTCAAGACGGGCTTGTCAATTCGCAAGCGCGCTGAAATGTTTCTTGTGGACTGCATCGCGGTATACTATGGTATTCGACGTTGGAACGGGAGAACTGGATAAGCCAGTGCCGAAGGAGCAACCGCCTCGGAAACTCTCAGGCAAAAGGACCGATCCAATAACGTACTCTGGAGAGAGATGCACTGCATCCGCCGAAGGGATAGCGATCTCAGGCAAAAGGACAGAGGGGGCATCAGGGCGCGAACGTAGGGTTCGCGTAAACAGTGATGCCGGCTTGACCCAACCGTTACCGGCCCGAAAAAGAGACGATTATGATGGATGCTCTTCGGCGGACGCCTTTTTATGATTTGCACCTTAAGCTGGGGGCAAAAATGGTCGGCTTTGCCGGCTTTGATATGCCGGTTCAATATCCGCTAGGGGTGATGCAGGAACATCGGCACACCCGCACCAAAGCCGGGCTTTTTGATGTCAGCCATATGGGACAAGTCATCCTGCGCGGCGCCACTTATGCGGCCGCGGCCACAGCCCTCGAGCGGCTGATCCCGATGGATGTGCATGGATTGCAACCCGGACGGCAGCGCTATGGGCTGTTCACCAATCCGCAGGGCGGCATCCAAGATGACCTGATGTTTGCCAATCGGGGCGACCATATTTTCATGGTGGTCAACGCTGCCTGTGCAGATGCGGATGTAAAATACCTACGCGAGATGCTTGAGCCGGACATCAGCATCAAGCATTTGCAAAACCGTGCCCTCTTGGCGCTGCAGGGACCCTGCGCCGAGGCTGTTCTGGCCGAGCATCATCCGGCCATTTGTGACATGAAATTTATGGATGTTGAAACCCTGCCGCTAGCCGGTGCGGAATGCTGGATATCACGGTCGGGGTATACTGGTGAAGACGGTTTTGAAATCTCGGTCCCGACAGCGGCGGCCAATGATCTGGCCCAAGCGCTTTTGGCCCATGAGGATGTTGAATTTATCGGACTTGGGGCGCGCGACTCGCTTAGGCTTGAGGCAGGTTTGTGCCTCTATGGCCATGACATTGGCCCAAATACGAGCCCTGTGGAGGCCGGATTAAGCTGGGCAATCCAGCGCGCACGCCGCACAGGCGGTGACCGCGCCGGCGGATTTCCGGGCGCAGAGCGTATTTTGGGCGAGCTGTCCGACGGCGCGCCAAAAAAACGGGTTGGGCTGCGCCCTCAGGGCCGCGCGCCAATGCGCGAAGGGGTGTTAATCTTTGCCGATGAAGCTGGCGGGGCACCAATTGGCAGCGTCACCTCGGGTGGGTTTGGGCCAACAGTGCAAGGCCCGGTCGCGATGGGCTATGTGCCTTCGGAATTGGCCAAAGCCGACACCATTGTTTTTGGCGAGGTCCGCGGCAAGCGGTTGCCGGTCGAAATTGTATCGCTGCCCTTTACCGCAGCAAACTTTAAACGTTGATCAACAGGAGAGTTAGAAATGAAGTTTACAGAAGAGCATGAATGGCTGCGCATCGAAGATGATCTGGTGGTGGTTGGCATTACCGAACATGCCAGCACCCAGTTGGGCGATATCGTTTTTGTCGAACTGCCTGACGAGGGCGACACGGTTTCCAAAGATGATGAGGTTGTGGTGATCGAAAGCGTCAAGGCTGCATCCGACATATTGGCGCCGCTTGACGGTGAAATTACCGAAATAAATCCAGCGCTCGAGGACGAACCGGCAAAGGTGAACGAAGACCCTCTGGGCGCCGGCTGGTTTTTCAAAATCCGCCACAGCGATCTAAGCCAGATGGACGATTATATGGATGAAGCCGCCTATAACAAGCTGATCAGCTAGGCCGCTAAATCATGACCTCAGAGATGGGGCAATCGCAATAGAACCTACCGACCCGAGCTTTTGACAGGAGCCTGATATGCCTTTTACGCCCACCGACTATCTTCCCTACGATTTTGCCAATCGTCGCCATATCGGCCCCTCGCCAAGTGAGATGGAGGCGATGCTGACCACTGTTGGCAGCAAAAGTCTTGCGGATTTGATGGATGATACATTGCCGCCCTCGATCCGGCAGGAAAAACCATTAGATTTTGGCAAGCCCAAATCCGAACGCGAGCTGTTGTATCATATGCGCGTCACAGCGGCGAAAAACCAAGTGCTGACCAGCCTGATCGGACAGGGCTATCACGGCACCGTGACGCCGCCCGTTATCCAGCGCAATATTTTGGAAAATCCGGCTTGGTACACCGCTTATACGCCCTATCAGCCCGAGATCAGTCAGGGACGGCTTGAGGCGCTGCTCAATTATCAGACCATGATCTCCGATCTGACAGGGTTGGAAATTGCCAATGCGTCCTTGCTGGATGAAGCCACCGCCTGCGCCGAAGCGATGACCATGGCGCAGCGCGTGGCAAAATCAAAAGCCAAAGGGTTTTTCATTCACGAAAACTGCCATCCGCAAAACATCGCGGTGATGCAAACCCGCGCCAAACCGCTTGGTATTGAAGTGATCATTGATGCACCGGAAAACTTAAAAGCCGATGAGGTGTTTGGCGCAATTTTCCAATATCCGGGCACCTATGGCTACGTGCGTGATTTCACTGATGCTATGGCGGCGCTGCATGCAGTGAAAGCCATTGGGATCGTCTGCGCCGATCCTTTGGCGCTGACCTTGCTCAAAGAGCCGGGCGCAATGGATGCAGATATCGCGGTGGGCAGCACCCAGCGCTTTGGCGTTCCTGTGGGCTATGGCGGGCCGCACGCGGCCTATATGGCCAGCAAAGACGCGTTCAAACGGTCGATGCCGGGGCGTATTGTGGGGGTTTCCATTGATGCCAAGGGCAACAAGGCCTACCGGCTGGCGCTGCAAACCCGCGAACAGCATATCCGCCGCGAAAAGGCCACCTCAAACGTTTGCACCGCGCAGGCATTGCTGGCGGTGATGGCCTCATTCTATGCGGTATTCCACGGCCCAGAAGGGCTTAAGGCCATTGCTCAGCGCATCCACCGCAAAACCGTTCGGCTGGCCAAAGGGCTGGAAGAGGCCGGATTTAAAATCGAGCCTGAGGCCTTTTTTGACACCATTACGGTGGATGTCGGCCTGCTGCAAAACTCGGTGATGCAGGCGGCGGTCAAAGAAGGGATCAACCTGCGCGCTGTTGGCAAAACCAAGGTTGGCATAACCTTGGATGAGCGCAGCCGCCGCTCGACCACAGAGGCGGTTTGGCGCGCCTTTGGCATCACGCGGGCGGATGATAATCTTACCCCGGATTACCGGGTGCCGCCAGCGCTGCACCGGCGCACATCCTATCTCAATCATGATGTGTTTCATATGAACCGGGCAGAAACCGAAATGATGCGCTATATGCGGCGGCTTGCGGATCGCGATCTGGCGCTCGATCGGGCGATGATCCCGCTGGGTTCCTGCACCATGAAGCTCAACTCAGCGGCAGAAATGATGCCGGTCAGCTGGCGTGAGTTTTCGCTATTGCACCCCTTTGCGCCCAAAGATCAGGCGCTGGGCTATGAAGAAATGATTTCCGATTTATCCCAGAAGCTCTGCGAAATCACAGGCTATGACGCAATTTCAATGCAGCCCAATTCCGGTGCGCAGGGCGAATATGCCGGTCTGCTGACCATTGCGGAATATCACGCGGCCCGCGGTGAAGGTCACCGCAATGTCTGCCTTATTCCCACCTCGGCCCATGGCACCAATCCGGCCAGCGCGCAAATGGTCGGCTGGCAGGTTGTGGCGGTCAATTCAGACGATAATGGCGATATTGATCTTGAGGACTTTCGCACCAAAGCCCAGCAATACGCCGCCGAACTGGCCGGCTGTATGATCACCTATCCCTCAACCCACGGCGTGTTTGAAGAAACAGTGCATGAGATCTGCGATATCGTGCACCAATATGGTGGTCAGGTCTATATCGACGGGGCCAATATGAACGCCATGGTCGGGCTGTCGCGCCCCGGTGATCTGGGCGGTGATGTCAGCCACCTCAACCTGCATAAAACCTTTTGCATCCCGCATGGCGGCGGCGGCCCCGGCATGGGGCCTATTGGCGTCAAGTCACATCTAGTGCCGCATCTTCCCGGCCATCCGGAAACCGGCGGCAGCACGGGTCCGGTATCGGCGGCGCCCTTTGGCTCACCCTCGCTTTTGCCGATCAGCTGGGCCTATTGCCTGATGATGGGCGGCGAAGGTTTGACCCAAGCCACACGGGTGGCCATCTTGAACGCCAACTACATTGCCAAACGGCTCGAAGGGGCGTTTGACGTGCTTTATAAAGGCCCCAGCGGGCGGGTGGCACATGAGTGTATTTTGGATGTGCGCCCCTTTGCCGACAGCGCCGGTGTCAGCGTTGAAGATATTGCCAAACGCCTGATTGATTGCGGCTTTCACGCCCCCACCATGAGCTGGCCTGTGGCGGGCACATTGATGGTCGAGCCGACCGAGTCCGAAACCAAAGCCGAACTGGACCGGTTCTGCGATGCAATGCTCGCCATTCGCCGAGAAATTGCCGATATCGAAGAGGGAAGGATCGACACGGAAAACAACCCGCTGAAAAATGCCCCGCACACGGTCGAAGATCTGGTTGGGGACTGGGACCGGCCCTATAGCCGCGATCAAGGCTGCTTTCCCCCCGGTGCCTTTAGGGTCGATAAATATTGGCCAGCGGTGAACAGGGTCGACAATGTACATGGCGACCGCCATCTCATTTGCACCTGTCCGCCGATGTCAGAATACGCCGAGGCCGCGGAATAAAACCATCCACCGAACACCCTGCGCCGCCGCTTCAGCGGCGCAGTGTTTATTATCAATATTGCGACAGACCTCACGGTCTCGCGCTGGCTGCACGTCTACCGTTTATCTTAGATAATCAAGCCATGGGCTTTGCTCGGCAATCATATGGTCCACCA
>CABZJG010000103.1 GCA_902525995.1 Paracoccaceae bacterium
TCCACCAGTTCACGTGCATCTATAGTGCCATCAAAGCTTTGGTTTCGGCTGGCGTAAAACTGCGAAATTGCCGAAATGGTTTTTTTGCCAGAAATTCCGTCGGCTGGCCCAACCTGATAGCCCAACTGGCCCAATAATTCTTGGGCTGAAGCCACCAACCGATCGGCATAACCCAGGCTGGCTGAAAATAGCCCAATAGTGAAAAATGGCTGTTATTATGCAACGCATAAGATGTCCCTTAAATACTTTGATCCGAGGTGGTGCGCGTGTTAAAGCAACCGGCGGCCTTCTGTTTTGGCAGTAACTGTCCGATAGTCTTGGCCAACTGTCAATGCACGCGCAGTGACCATGGGCTGCTGCTCTGTCCAACATGCCCTATGATTTCACAGACCAAGCTCTTGCAACCGCCGTGTCTGACGCTCGGCGATCGCATCAATTTCCGCCATTGATCGCTCTGTCAGCTTTGCGCTGGGTTTGCGCAATGTGGGATGCGCGATTATGCCCTGTTTGACCAATGAATATTTTCGGATCGCCAATCCCATCCCCGGCTGCGCTTCATATCGGATCATCGGCATATAGGCGTCGAAAATATCGCGCGCGCGCAAAATCGCCCCCCTCACAGGCCGCGATCACCTGCGCCATCATTTCGGGATAGCCAAAGCCGGTCATGGCGCCATCTGCACCGCGCAGCATCTCTTCGAGCAAATACATCCCGCCATTGCCGCAGAGGATTGAAATGCGCCGCGCGCCGGTCTCTGAGGCCTGTCGCAACTGGGTGATCTTTTCCAGCCCGGGCCAGTCCTCATGCTTTAGCATGACGCAATTGGCGCAGTCTTCGACAATCTTCAAAATCACCGAGGGCGAGATGATCACGCCAGTGGCCAAAGGAAAATCCTGCAACACGAAAGGTATTTTCCCAAGCAACTCCGAGGTATCTTGGTAATACCTTATGATCTGATCATCGGTTCTAAGGCGCGCTGGCGGCGCCACCATAACAGCGGCTGCGCCCGCATCCATCGCTGCATTGCTCAGCGTGCTCATCGCCGCAAACCCGGGGGCAGAAACCCCGACAATAACAGGAATGTCGCTATGGCGGGTTACCGTTTGAATAACCTTGATGCTTTCATCGGCCGATAGTTTTTCCGCTTCGCCCATCATGCCAAGTATTGTCAGACCGGTTGCGCCTTTGGCGATATAGGCATCCACCAGACGGTCTAAACTTGGCAAATCAAGCGCGCCGTCCGGCAAAAACGGGGTCACCGCAATGGTAAAGACGCCTTTGGCGGTTTCATCAAGCATGGTGCGTCTCCTCTATTTTATGCGCAAGATTTAGCGCGATCTGGCCCAGCGCCATTGAGGCAGCGGCTTGGCATGGCTCAACAACAGGAAGCCCTGTGGCAGTCTCGAGGGCCCCTCGGTATCGCGCCATGCCGGCGCAGCCCATGATCAGCACATCAGCGCCGTCTTCATCGCGCAGTTTGCAGCCGGTGGCAATCATCGCCTCTAAACTCAGGCGTTCATCCGCCAGATCAGCCACCGTCAGCCCAAGCGCGCGATCCCCCGCCAATCGGCCAAGAACGCCCATTGCGCCGAAAGCACGCATATGACGGGGAATGGAATTCGGCAAAATGGCAATCACGCCAAAGCGCTGACCCAAGGTCAAAGCGGTCATCACCGCTGCCTGCTGGATACCGACCACTGGAAGCGGGGTTTGATCGCGCAGCGCATATAGCCCTGGATCGCCAAAACAGGCGATCACATAACCGGCCGCATCGGTTTGGGCTTTGGCCAGAGCAAGCATGGGCGCAATGGTCAGGTCTGCCTGCTTCTGGCTTTCGATGCCAAGCGGGCCTTCAGCAAGTGTCAAACAGCGAACCGGAGTGCCAAACCGACGCAGCGGATTGATGGCAAGATCAATGGCATCGGTCACCGTTTGACTGGAGTTGGGATTGATCACAATGAGGCTTTTGGGCTTAGGCATCGTGCTTCCTATTCATTGGTTAGTCCTTTGGGTTTGGTGGCCAGTTCAGGCCGGTCAATCCAAGCGCCCTCGCCCGCCACGCCGAAAAATTCACCCTTGTGCATCACGGTTTTCCCGCGCAGCACAACCTGCTCGGGCCAGCCTTTGACAGTGCGGCCCTCCCATGGGTTGTAGCCCACGTTATCATGCAGGTCATCGGCCCCATAGGTGACAGTTTTATCGGGGTCCCAGAGGACCACATCTGCATCCATTCCCGGGCTCAGCGCACCTTTATTTTTTAACCCGTACAGCTGTGCCGGCATGGTTGATGTGATCTGGCAAAACGCTTCCGGTCCCTGCGTGCCGCGCGACACCATTGCATCAAACAATAGAGGCAAGCGGGTTTCTAAACCCGGCAGGCCATTGGCTATTTCATCAAAGCGCGGATTGGGGCCAGCGGACAGTTTACCGCTGGCATCAAACCGGTAAGGCGCATGATCAGAGGACACAAGGCTCAGCGTGCCAGCGTCAAGCGCGTGCCAAAGCGCAGCCTGATCCACCGCACTGCGCTGCGGCGGCGAGCACATGAATTTTGCCCCCTCAATGCCGGGCTGGTTTAAAACCTCATCCGTCATCAGCAAATAATGCGGGCAGGTTTCGGCCCAAACCGGCGCGCCGCGCCGCTGCGCAGCCTGCACCGCAGCCGCGCCCTCTTCGGTTGATATGTGAAACAGCATGATGGGCTGATCCAAGTGTTCAGCAAACCGGCACATCCGCTCAACCGCTTCAATTTCAGCCATGCGCGGGCGCGATGTTGCATGATCTTGCGGCGCAGTTTTGCCGGCGGCCAGTAAAGCGTTTTTGGCCCGCGCAATGATGGCGTCATTTTCGGCATGAACGCAGACCAGAGCGCCGCACCTGCGCGCCAAGGTCAAAACCTTTAGCACCTCAGGATCACGCAGCTGAATATTATAAGTGGTGAAAATTTTCAGCGAGCGATGCCCCGCTGCGACCAAATTTGCCAGATCTTCCTCAAAGGACGGCACGCTCAGGTCGGTCAGGGTAAGGTGAAAGGCATAATCAATCATTGCGCCGCGTTTTGCGCGGGCTTCATAGTCGCAAAGTGTTTGCGATAATCGCTGTCCACCTGCCTGCGCGGCAAAGGAAATCACGCTGGTTGTGCCCCCCATTGCAGCTGAGCGCGTTGCGGTTTCAAAGGTGTCAGCGTTCATAAGCCCCATGCCGGACATCTGTTCGATATGCGCATGCACATCCACCCCGCCCGGCATGACATATTTGCCCGCGGCGGAAATTTCGCGCGTCGCATGGCCGAAATTCGATCCAATTTCGGCAATGCGTCCGCCGGTGATGGCAAGATCGCCCTCGACCACCCCTTTGGGCGTTACGATGTGTCCATCGCGAATAACCAGATCAAAGTCTGCACCCATCCAAAGCGGCCCCTTTACCAATGCTTGATGGGTAAAACTTGCCGTATTTTTACAATCATGCAAGCGCTTCCTCACCCAACTGAAATTTTTGCTGTGCTTTGAAAGGCCGCAGGGCACCTATTGCACTGAAGCAGCTCCGTTGAGCACGCCTTTTAAGTCTTTGGCTGCCGCGCTGGGTATTTCGCCTTGGGTAAGACACAAAACCAGCTGCGCCGCCCTTAGGGGTATTCGGGAAATAATATCTGCGGCTTTAAAAGTCGTTGAGGGCGATTCTGAGGCCCTTTGCCCAGCGCGAAGGTTGCCATTTCATCAACCAAAGATGCCGCAAGGGTTTGAACAGGTGTGCTAAAAATCCTGTGTGGATGCTCCCAGTTTAGCAAGGTAATTTCGGGACATTTTTGGGTCAAGATTATCGGTATCGGTCGTGTGTCAGGCCTCTTGAGGTGTGGCTCTGATCGCCACGGGCCGTTATGGAGTTCGATCGCCTCGGGTCCAAATCGATCTTGAGGACTATTGATGTCCTTGACTACTATATGGTTTTCCCGTTGCGGATCAGCCGATGCTTGCGCCCATAATTGTCCTTTGATTTCCTCACTTTCCGGAATTGATCAGCGTGTACCGACCGTTCCGAAGCTCTGTGTGGCGTCAGGCGTATTCGACAAGGCCACCACGATAATCCTGTTTCTTTGTTACCATCGCCCAGAGTATACGAGCCATTTTGTTAGCCAGCGCAACGGCAGCTAGCGTGCCTTGTTTCCGTTCGAGCAACCGACCCAGCCAGCTGTCTGGTTTCACGCCTTTCCATCGCGCCCACCGGATGCAGACGGTGGCTCCAGTAATCAACAATCGTCGGAGATCCGACTGGCCCATCTTACTGATCCGACCCAGTCTGGTTTTGCCACCCGTTGAGAGTTGTTTGGGCACCAGACCGAGCCACGCGGCGAAGTCACGCCCGCGCTTGAAACTTTCCATGGGCGGCGCAAAAGCAAGGAACGCAGCTGCCGTGATCGGGCCCACGCCCGGCATGGTGCGGAGCCGTTTGATGTCGCGATTTTCTTTTGCAGCGGCCGCCATCTGGCGCTCTAAGCTAGAGATAGTCTGCGCAAGCTGGTCCATGTGGTAATAGTAAAGGCGCGCAGTTTCGCGCACCAAATCAGGCATAACGCTTTCCTGGGCTTCCATAGTGTCTTCAAACGCTAGGAGTGCAGCGTCTCCTTTGGCGACAATAATCCCGTGCTCAGCAAAGTGACCACGCAACGTCGTGATCAGTGTCGCCCTCTGACGGGTTAAAGTCTGATGTGTACGAAAGAGCATAGCGTGAGTTTGCTGTTCTTGGCTTTTGACCTTCACAAACCGCATTCCAGGTTGACGCACCGCCGTTGCAATCGCTGCAGCGTCGTTGGCGTCATTCTTGGCGGAGCGTTTGACAAATGGCTTCACATAGATCGGTGGGATGAGACGAACATCGTGCCCGGCCTCCTGCGCAAATCGCCCCCACCAATGACTGGTCGCGCACGCCTCCATAGCGACAAGACACTTCGGATGCTCGGACAAAAGCTGGCTCAGCTTTCCCCGTGAATACTTGCGGTTATAAATGATGACCCCATCTGCCGTCGTCGCACAAACCTGAAACGAGTGCTTTGCAAGGTCGATTGCCAAAATGCTAATCTTTGACATGGATGCTTCCTTTCAATTGAACTGACTTCTCACAAAGCCAGTCTGGCACATTACGATGCCGCTGTGGTAGGGAGCATCCACCCCATCAAGGTAATATACTCATCGCGCAGCGCCCCACGGATTTCTTCGGTCAGCGGGTGAACAACCAGCTTAATGTCAGCGGGTGCGCAATTTTCGCGCAGCGCTTGAACCGCGCCCTCAACGCCGCCACCAGCAATATAGATACCCCGCAAATCAGGCAGAGTTTCCAGCATCTCTAGAACCACTTCATAGGTGACTTGGCGCGTTTAAAGATTAAGAAGCGTATCCTGCAGGCGCAAATTCGGCACCCGCTCTCGAAAATAGCCGCGCAAACCTGTTTCGCGCAACTGATGCCCATGCCATAAGCTGCTGCCAACAAGAACGGCAATCGTGCCGGCGCCAGAAACGACGTTTGTCATTATCCATCCGGCCAAACGGCCCAATTTATAATTATCCAGCCCGATATAGGTCACCCGCGAGTCCAGAGCAAAATCATTGAGCATTGCAAAAGTTGGCGTGCCCGCATTGCGCGCCGCCGCCACAGCCTGGCTCACACGGTCATGATTGATCGCGGACGCGCCGATGACATCAACTTTATCCTGTAAAGCGGCAAATTGATCGGCAAATTCTTTCGGACTTTGGGTTTTTGCATAGCGAAAAACGGCTTTGCCCCTGATGCCTTGATAGGCAATGACCTCATCCGTTAAAGCCTTACTCAGAGATGAGTAAAAGGGTTGGTTTTGCTTTGGAAGAACAAACCCAAAGGTCATCTCAGGCGCGCTTTGATCGATCCTATGGCGGATTAAAGGCGCCGCATGATATCCCACATCTATCGCAGCCTGATAGACCCGCTCTGCGGTTTCTGCTTTCACCTTGCGCCGGCCATTTAAAACCCGGTCGACAGTGGCAATGCCAACCCCGGCACGGCGCGCAATATCAAATTGATTCGGTCGCTTCATAAGGTGTATTTTGGATGGAAAATCTATCCGTTTAAAGGGGTAATTCGGGATGGTTTTGGATGGAAAATTTGGGCCAAATATAGCCTTTTCACATGACCTGTGAATAGAACCTAAAGGGATAAGGACGCCGCTGGCGCGCTTGTCGTTAGATTAAACCTAAATCCACAAAGTAAGTTGACCGGCGATGCAGGGCAGCGCTTTGCAAATAAGAAAGGTCTCATGAATGGCACTCCCTCACAAACTTTATGTTCTTGGCACCGGCGCGATGGGCAGCCTGTTTGGCGGTTTGCTTGCCGAAGGCGGAATGGACGTCACTTTGATCGACCCTTGGAAAGAGCATGTGGACGCCATTGTG
>CABZJG010000104.1 GCA_902525995.1 Paracoccaceae bacterium
GAATTATGCGCTTTTAAAATGTTTCGACAGCTTAAGCCCCTGACCTTGGTAATTTGATGCAATCCCCGCACCGTAAAGCTGCGCCGGCTCTTTAAGCATTTTTTCATACACCAGCCGTCCGACAATTTGCGCATGTTCAAGCACAAAGGGGGCTTCGTGACAGCGCACTTCCAGCACGCCGCGCGAGCCGCCCCCGCCTGCGGCTTGATGGCCAAAACCGGGATCAAAAAATCCGGCATAATGCACGCGAAATTCACCGACCATCGCCAGAAAAGGCGCCATTTCAGCGGCATAGGCAGGGGGAATGTGAACCGCCTCGCGGCTCACCAAAATATAAAACGCGCCGGGATCCAAAATGATCTGCCCGTCCGAGCTGTGAACCTCTTCCCAAAAATCTGCCGGATCATAGGCGCCGATCCGGTCAAGGTCGATCACGCCGGTATGCGGTTTGGCGCGGTAGCCAACCAAAGTGCCATTGGCCGGCTTTAAGTCAACTGAAAATCCAAGCCCGTCACTGATCACAGCTTCGCCGCTGACAAGATGATCGCTGGCATGTAGCTCACTGAGCTCGCTATCGCTCAAAATAGCCTGTCCCTGACGAAACCGGATCTGGTTAAGCCGCATGCCGGGGCGCACCAAAACTGAAAAAGACCGCGGGCATATTTCTGCATAAAGCGGGCCTTTATAGCCGGGGCGAATACGGTCAAATTCTGTGCCGTTATCGGTAATGACCCGAGTCAATAGATCAAGCCGGCCGGTTGAGCTTTTGGCGTTTGCGACAGCCTGAATATCGTCGGGCAGATCCAGCGATTCCATTAAAGGAAGCACGTAAACACAGCCTTTTTCCAATACTGCACCCTGCCGAAGGTCAATTTCGTGCATTTCAAAGTCTTTAAGCCGATCGGCAAGCCGGCGCTCTTCGCCTGAAAGGAATGAGGCCCGTACACGCCAGGCTGTGTTGCCGAGGCGCAGATCAAGGCTGGCAGGCTGAATTTGCTCGGATAAAATGGGCGGCTGCGCGGAAATGGCCGCACTGTCGATCATTTTCTGGATGCTCTGGTCAGGCAATACGCCGCTCATCTCATATCCTCCTCTGCTCGGCAATCGGCCAAAATAAATAAACGCTCGGGACCAGCACGGCCGCGAGCGATTTTTTGGTCGGGCTAGCAGGACTCGAACCTGCGACCTTCCGTCCCCCAGACGGACGCGCTACCAGGCTGCGCCATAGCCCGTAATTGCACAATCTCTTAGCGGTTTTGACAGCAGGGGCAAGAGAAAAAAGTACCATTTCAATGTGGAGTGCTGGCCTTGCGCCGTTCCAGCTCTGCTTTTAACTCTTGAGCGAGGGACTGTAATTCATCGCCGGGCTCTGAGACAATTGGCGATAACCGCTGAATTGCAGCGATCAAACCTTCGGAATTTGCAACGATCGGCTCCTTTTCGGGCAGTGCGCCATTTGGATCTTCGTCTGACCAGAAGTTTAAAGCAGTTTGCTGACCAGGTTCGTCTTTATGTTCTCTATCAGCAGGCAAGGCGGGCTCTCGGGCAAGCTTGATCACATTGTCCTGTGGCGTTGCAGGTTCGTTTTGCTCAACGGGTTCGATTTCTTCGATGGGGGGGTGGGCCGCTTTAGAAAGCGCGGCTTCAAGCGGAGGCGAGAGGCTGCTTACGTGCTTTATGCCTTTTTCGCGCAGTATTTTTTGCGCCCCTTTGATGGTCATCCCATCTTCATGCAGCAATTTGCGAATACCGCCGATCAACAACATATCAGCGGGGCGGTAATAGCGCCGTCCACCGGCGCGTTTAACGGGTTTGATTTGGCTAAACTTGCTTTCCCAAAACCGCAATACATGCGTGGGAATCCCAAGCCAGTCGGCAACTTCGCTGATGGTTCTAAAGGCTTCGGCTGATTTGCCCATTCCGGTACTCCGGATTATTATTTGTTGCCCTCTGAGACCCGATCTTTCATCAGATGCGAGGGCCGAAAGGTCAAAACCCGGCGGGGTGTAATTGGCACTTCCTCACCCGTTTTGGGATTGCGACCGACCCGGGCGTTTTTATCGCGCACGCTAAATGTTCCAAAGGACGAGATTTTGACCTGTTCTCCGCGCACAAGAGATGCCGAAATATGCTCTAATACACTTTCGACCAGTTCCGCGCTTTCACTTCTTGATAATCCGACCTCGCGAAAAACCGCTTCGCTTAGGTCCACTCGAGTCAAGGTTGTATCACTCATTTTGTATCCCCATTTTGTATATGTGTAATGTGTCGTGATTTTACGAGTCAATAACAATGGCTTAATAAAAAAGGCAATTTTTTACTTTTATAAATTTTTCAGGGGTTTTTAGCAATTTAAAATTTGCTACCAACGCAAAACAATCGCGCCCCAGGCCAATCCGCCGCCAATCGCTTCGGTGACGACAAGGTGATTTTCTTTAAGCTGACCATTGGCTTTGGCCACAGAAAGGGCAAGCGGAATAGAAGCAGCAGAGGTGTTTCCATGGTCTTGGACAGTGATCACAACACGCTCTGTTGAGATGCCCATTTTCTTTGCGGTTCCCTTGATGATGCGCAAATTTGCCTGATGCGGGACCACCCAGTCGATGTCATCGGCTGTGACGCCGGCTTGATCCATTGCGGCTTGTGCCGTGATCGCCAGTTTTTCAACAGCATGGCGAAACACTTCTTTTCCTTGCATACGCAAATGGCCGGTGGTGTGCGTGGATACGCCCCCGTCGACATATAAAATATCCCGGTGCCGTCCGTCTGAATTTAAATCAACCGACAGGATGCCACGATCGGCTGTGCTGCCGCTGGCTTCTTGGGCTTCTAAAATAAGCGCGCCGGCCCCATCGCCAAACAGCACACAGGTTGAGCGATCGCTCCAGTCCATCAATCTGCTGAAGGTTTCTGCACCGATGACCATTATGCGTTTGGCTTGTCCGGAGAGGATTTGAGCATTTGCAGACGACAGCGCAAAAATAAATCCTGCGCAGACCGCTTGTACATCATAGGCAAAGCCGCGCTGCATGTTCAGCCCTGCTTGAACCATGGTCGCCACGGAAGGAAACGTGAGATCTGCTGTGGATGTCGCCACGATAATTGCATCCATATCATCGGCGGAAAGACCCGCATCTTTGAGAGCTGCATTGGCGGCTGCAACAGCCAAATCAGAGGTTGTTTCGCCCTCCGCTGCAAAATGCCGCCGCTCGATGCCCGAACGGGCTTTGATCCATTCATCAGACGTATCGAGGGTTTCCTCAAACTCAGAGTTCGGAACAATACGCTCTGGAAGGTAATGCCCTACGCCTCGTACAACGGCCCTAATTTGCATTTGTTACTCGGTCTCCGGTTCAGCAGATGCTTCATCGTGCGTCATTGGCGTTACAGATGCAAGGCGTGCTGCAATTTTTTGCGAAAACTTTGATTGGGTAAGCTGGACGGCCAATTTAACCGCCGCTGAAACCCCCAATGCGTCTGCTGAGCCATGCGATTTCACCACTGTGCCATTGAGCCCTAAAAAGACCCCACCATTGACCTGCCTTGGGTCAATGCGCTTTTGCAAGCGCTGCAAAGACGTGACCGCCAAAAGCTGGGCAAGACGCGACAGTGGAGAATAGCGGAACGCTTGGCGCAGCAAATCCCCGATCAAGCTGGCAGTGCCTTCACCGGTTTTAAGCGCTATGTTGCCCGTAAAGCCATCAGTGACAATAACATCGGCTTTGTCCCCGGGAATGTCGCCGCCTTCGACAAAGCCGACAAAATCGTAACGCCCGCCTTCACTTTGCTCGGCAATCAAGTCATGCGCTTCGCGCAATTCAGGGCGGCCTTTGTGCTCTTCAGTTCCAACATTTAAAACGCCGACCCGAGGGATCTTTAGGTTCAAACCATTTCGGGCATAAGAGACACCCATCAAAGCGTATTGCAATAAGTCATTGGCATCAGCGCGAATGTCTGCGCCGACATCAAGCATGACATTAAATCCGCCAGCGCTGCGCGATGGCCATAAGATTGCGATTGCAGGACGATTTACCCCCGGCAATTTGCGCAAACGGATCATGCTCAAAGCCATCAGCGCACCGGTGTTGCCACAAGAAACACAGACTTCCGACTCGCCGTTGCGCACCGATTCTACAGCAGACCACATTGAGGTGTTTTTGCCCTGCCTTAGAACTTGACTGGGCTTGTCATCCATTGTCACGACATCTTTGGCATCGCGGATATCACAGCGGCCTGCCAAAATGCGTCGCCGCGCTACGAGCTTTTCGAGCGCGGCCGCAGGACCATGCAGAATAAAATGCAGATTAGGATTTATTTTTGCGGATCTGGCAATGCCAGCAACCACTGGCGCAGGGCCTCGATCACCACCCATAGCATCAATACTAATCACCGTGCGCCGAGACGCGTCAACGGGTGTATTTTGTGCTGTGGTCATGAACCCTGAGCCTGAAAACTAGGCCGCGTCTTCGTCCAGATCGATCTCGTTAACCATTGCAACCACCTCTCGGTCGCCATAATGGCCGCAAGAAGCACAGATATGATGTGGGCGCTTTAGCTCACCACAATTGCTGCACTCATTTGGATTCCCCGCCACCAGTGCGTCGTGGGCCCGGCGATTGTTGCGCCGTGATTTTGATACTTTATTTTGTTGGACAGCCATGTCTCAACCTCAATTTATCAGGGCATCTGCCCTTGGTTCCATCCGTGTATCCGTGGCGCATACATCTAATTGCCGCTCAGATACAAGCCAATTTCGCAAGAAGGCGCGAAAATACTGTGATTTGTGCGTTTGACAAGAGCCCACAGTAAGAATTCAGTTATCTTTTTGCATTTTTTCTTGTAGTTTGGCTAGCCCTGAAAAAGGTTTAGCATCTGCATCGGTCATCGGGGCAATTCCAGGTTGGCTAAAATTGGTTTCGCTTAAGGCCGCCCCATGTGCCCGCGGATAATCTGGGGCTTCGATTGACAGGGCCTCTGTCAGCACCATTAAAAGGTCAATTTCTTCAGGCAAAGGCTCAAGCGTTTCATCACCGTCCATTTCGATTTCCTCCACCGCGTCTTCCATCGGCGTCAAATCTGCTGCGGGCACGAATCGCCGGTTCACTTGACAGTCCAAGCGGGTGGTCACCGGTTGTAAAGTCACCACGCAATCTTGTTCGATGGTTGCCCCGAGCTTGGCCTTTAGCGCCCAGTTTTTTTTGCCACTTGCAACCAGTTTGCCTGTAAACTGAAGCTTGCGAAGGGCTCGAAACCCGAGTTCTTTTGCAACTTGCCGGCGTTGGTCTGCATCGGGACTGATATTAAAGGCCGTCGGGCGCTGATGGCTTAGGTCAGCGAAGCGAAAAATGCTCTGCGCAGAGGGCGGTGTCGACGAGGGCAACAGTTCTACCTTTCAAGAGAAGTTTGCGTGTGTTGACAAAATGGAATAAAGCCCAATCTATAACAAGACAAGGGTCGGTGCATCTAACTATGAAAAGATCAAGGATTATATTTGGTGTGGCGGCAGTGCTGATCATGATATCTGCCTGCTCTGCTCAGTATCGTGCGCATGGCTATATGCCACCACAAGAAGACGTTGATGCGCTGGTGGTCGGGGTTGATACCCAAGACAGTGTTGCGGACTCTCTGGGTGTTCCATCATCTGGCGGGGTGACCCGCGACAATGCATATTTTTATGTCCGAAGCCAAATGCAGCAGGGCGCGCTCGGCCGGCCCACCGAAGTGGACCGCGAGGTTCTTGTGCTAAGTTTTAACAAACAAGGTGTTTTGAGCAACATTGAGCGCTTTGGTCTGCAAGACGGAAACGTTGTTTCATTAGAGCATAGGGTGACCAAAACCGCAGGCCCGGAATTGCGTTTGATCCGCCGAATCATTGGATCCATTGGCGGAAGTGTCCCAAGTCTCTAAACACCTGTTAATTCTTGGGCCCGGCTGTTTTTATTTTGCGCGATTGTCATAAACAATTGCGATAATCGATTTTGTACAACAGTAATTTAAAGTGAAGGTGCATTATTTGGAAAAGCGGGATAGCAAAAAATATCGCGTTAGGTTGGCCGAATATCCTAGTGATATTGTTGCAGCGCAAAAGCTGCGGTACCTGGCATTTGGGTTATGCACGCCGAGCGGCATTGACGCGGATGAGTTTGATCAGGTCTGCACCCATGTTTTGGTGGAGGAGCAAGACACCAACCGCGTGGTCTGCTGCTTTCGGCTGCTGCAGTTGAACGGCGGCTCAGAGATCGAGAAGAGCTATTCTGCGCAGCATTATGAGTTGTCTGCACTGCGTTCTTATAGCGGCAAGCTTGTAGAAATGGGGCGCTTTTGTATCCACCCAGACGTTAAAGACCCTGATCTGCTCAGGATTGCTTGGGGTGCGCTTGCCAAATACGTTGATCAAGAAGGCGTCGAGCTTTTGTTTGG
>CABZJG010000105.1 GCA_902525995.1 Paracoccaceae bacterium
AGAATCTGCAATGACAATCATTTGATCACTTGCAATCGCAACAATCTTTTCTTGAAGCAACGCGCCACCGCCGCCTTTGATCAGGGCAAAATCAGCATCAAACTCATCGGCACCGTCAATTGTTAAATCGAGCCAGCCGGCTTCATCGAGGGTGATAATTTCGATGCCCACTTTGTGAGCCAGATCCGCTGTTCTGGTTGAGGTTGGGACCCCTTGAATACGCAGTCCTTCGTCGCGCACCTTTTGTCCAAGGTGCTGCACCAGCCAAGCGGCTGTACTGCCGGTTCCAAGGCCGACTTTCATGCCGCTGTGCACCAGGCCTGCAGCCTGTTTTGCGGCGGAAAATTTAGCTTTATCAGCAGCGCTGAGCGACTCAAACATATCAGACCTCCGTTGGGATTACTGCGCTTATAGGCAACATTCATGCGATGTGCGAGTGTGATTTATGCAAAACCTAAGCGGGACATCATTCTGATAAATTTAAGGTGACCTATTTGCCATAACAACCGTCGCTTTTTGAGTATTTCAAATGTGTTTCATCATCTATGTAATGTATCAGTTCTGTATCAAATTATAGAAAGTTTAGGCAGATGGATCGCAAAGTTTGCATGATTATTGGCGGCGGTCGGGGGATGGGCGCGGCAACGGCACGGGAAATGCGGACAAAAGGCTATGAGCTATCGCTGATGTCCCCGTCAGAAAGCTGTCAACATCTGGCGCAAGAGTTGGACGGTGTGGCGCTGCGTGGACGGGCGGAAAACCCGCAGGACGTCACGGCGTTGGTTGATTTAAACATGGATTCGTATGGCCGCATTGATGCCGTTCTCATTCACGTGGGGGGGCCGCCCAAGGGCGATTTGCTTGAAATTTCTGAAGAGGATTGGAACAAAGCCCATTCGATGGTGCTTAAACCCGTCATTCAGGTGGCCAAGACAGTCACGCCGATCATGCAGCAACAGGGCGGCGGATCAATTGTAAACATTACAACGTTTTCCGCATTTGAGCCCAGTTTGATATTTCCTACATCCAGCGTTTACCGAGTTGCTGTATCCTCGTTTACCAAGCTCTTTTCAGATCGTTACGGACCGGAAAATATTCGCATGAACTGTCTATTACCCGGGTTTACAGACAGTCTTGATCTGCCGGAAAAATTTGCGCAAATGTCGGCTCTCAAGCGGCTTGCCAAAGCAGAAGAACAAGCCAAAACAGCGGCTTTTCTGCTCAGTGAAGACAGCGGTTACATCACCGGCCAAAGCATCCGTGCTGATGGCGGTGTGACACGGCACATGTAGCGCGCGGTGGTAAATCAAATGAATGAGAGGGATTTACTCGCAAGCGCGCTGTTTTGCTTTATGATGCAGGCAGGCCGAGCACAGATCTCAGTTGAACAAGGACCGCTTTAGATGTTTTTGTCTGTCTTTGATATGTTCAAAGTTGGCATAGGCCCATCGTCTTCGCACACGATGGGGCCGATGGTGGCGGCTGCCCGGTTTTTGGAGGTTTTACGCGGCTCACCCTTTGCGGCGGCAGGATTGCAAGCCAGTCTGCACGGCTCGCTTGCTTTTACCGGCATTGGCCATGCGACCGATCGGGCGACAATCTTGGGTCTGGCAGGTTTTGAACCGGACAGCTACGATCATGACAAAGCAGAAGCAGCTCTAGCCGATATCCGCAGCACGCACTCTGTTGCGCCGCCCGGTCTACCGCGGCTTGTGTTTGATCCAAAAAATGATCTGCAATTTGATTTTGGGCCCAATTTACCCGGTCATCCAAACGGCATGATTATTAAAGCCACGGATGCCCAAGGCGATGTGATCCTGCAAGAGACCTATTATTCGGTCGGCGGCGGCTTTGTAATGAGCGAAGCCGAACTGGCCGAAGACGGGTCTGACAACACAGCCGCCGAGGTGCCTTACCCCTTTACAACAGCGGCTGACATGCTTCGGATGGCCGAAACCTCGGGGAAAACCATTGCCGAGTTAAAACGTGCCAATGAGATCGCCTGTACAGGCCAAGATGCCGTGCGCAGCGGAATTTCCCGTCTGTGGCAGGTCATGTCCGAGTGTATAGATCGCGGCCTCACCCAAGATGGTATCCTGCCCGGCGGTTTGCAGGTTAAACGCAGAGCCAAGGGTATTCATGATGCCTTGATGGCTGAACGCGGCATGAACCTTGCGCCGCCGCATACAATCAACGACTGGATGAGCGTTTATGCCATGGCGGTAAACGAAGAAAATGCAGCTGGCGGGCAAGTGGTTACTGCGCCGACCAATGGCGCCGCCGGCGTGGTGCCTGCTGTCATCCGATATTATCTTGACCATGTGCCCGGAGCCCAGAAATCGCGCGTCGAAGACTTTTTGCTCACCGCTGCGGCAATTGGCGGCTTGGTGAAATTCAACGCCTCGATCAGCGGCGCTGAGGCTGGCTGCCAGGCCGAGGTTGGCAGCGCCAGTGCGATGGCTGCAGCGGGGCTATGCGCCGTTTTGGGCGGCACTCCGGAACAGGTTGAAAACGCAGCCGAAATTGCGCTTGAGCATCATCTGGGTATGACCTGTGATCCGGTCAAAGGACTGGTTCAGGTGCCCTGTATTGAACGCAACGGGCTGGGCGCAATCAAAGCGGTCTCGGCCGCCAGCCTCGCGCTGCGCGGTGATGGCACCCATCTGGTGCCGCTTGATGCGTGCATAGAAACCATGCGTCAAACCGGGCTGGATATGAGCGAGCGCTATAAAGAAACATCGCTCGGCGGATTGGCTGTCAATATTCCAAATTGCTAGGCTGCGGTTTTGACCGCTTGAAGTGTCGGTTTCGAAACAGACAAAAGAATAAAAAAAGATCAACTGCGCCGAATGAACACTTCAACACCTTCCTCTGTTGACACCGCCACCGACCGGGTGGTCTTGGGTGTTGGCCTGATGATCGCGTTTTGCGTTGTGGCACCACTTTTGGACGTGGCCTCAAAGCTGGCTGCCGATAAAATTCCAGTTGCCCAAATCACAACCAGCCGATTTGTTCTTCAAGCTGTGCTGATGGCCCCAATGATCGGGTTGCTGGGCCACAGGTTTACCCTGCCTCGGGGCTTGATCTGGCCCATGACACTGCGCGCCGTTTTACTAATCGCATCGACCTATTGTTTCGTAGCCACCATTTCGGTGATGCCAATTGCTGATGCTTTGGCAATTGTCTTTGTTGAACCGTTTATTTTGCTCGTGCTGGGCAAATGGCTTTTAAAGGAGCAGATCGGACCACGCCGGTTGGGCGCTGCTGTGGTTGGCTTTGTGGGTGTGGTGCTTGTTATTCAACCAAGCTTTGCTACGTTTGGCGCCTATGCGCTCTTTCCGCTGGCAACTGCCGTTGGGTTTGCCGGCTATATGCTTAGCACACGTAGCATTTCACGCCATATTCATCCGGTTCCGATGCAATTTCACACCGCCCTTATCGGCTCTGTGCTTTGTTTGCCAGTGATGATTTGGGGCCAATTTGGGGCGGTCACAGGCTTGGACCCAGTATGGCCACAAGGGATTTGTTGGCTCTGGCTTTTCGGGGTTGGGGTTTTTGCCACCATTTCACATTTGCTGATGACCTATGCTCTGCGCTTTGCGCCATCCACGGCGCTGGCACCGCTGCATTATCTTGAAATTGTCAGCGCTGTCTTGTTCGGCTATCTCGTCTTTGCAGATTTTCCGAATGAAATGACCCTGTGCGGCATGTTTATCATTGTCGGCTGCGGACTTTACATCTTTCTTCGGGAGCAAAAAATAGCGAAGGGATAGGATCGCAATTCCTTAACAACTTTAGATTGCTTTTTTGATTATAATTTATTACCTATGGTGGATGATCCTTGATCGTCCATTATTCGGCATTTTGTCAATGTTATTGTTTTGCCTGCTGGCACCGCTTGGCGACGCCTTGGCAAAACTGCTTGGTCAAAGCGTGCCTTTAACGCAATTGATATTTGTTAGATTTGCCGTGCAAGCGGCTCTTTTGATCCCTTTGGTTTACATCACGGGTCGCAAATGGCGCATGTCGGGCTGGGTTCTGGGTTTTGCTTGGCTGCGGATTGGTCTTTTGATTGCCGCGATCGCTTGTATGGTGATCGCGCTGAGGTATCTGCCTTTGGTTGATACAATCGCAATCGTTTTTGTAATGCCCTGCATTTTACTATTGTTGGGCAATATCTTTCTTCAAGAGGTTGTGGGGCGGCATCGGTTGATCGCCTGTCTGGTTGGGTTTGCCGGTACGCTTTTGGTTATTCAACCGTCTTTTGAAAACGTCGGCACACCGGCATTATGGCCGCTTGGTTGATTGCATTTTTTATGATGGTGACCCGCAAAATTGCCAAAGTGACAGACCCGATCAGGCTTCAGGCTGCCAACGGGGTAATGGCTGTCTTGATGCTGGCGCCAGCGCTATGGTTTTTTCGGGGCGGCGAATTTGCAGAAATGCAGCCACTATCAACTCTGGCTACTGCTGCTGTTTGGGATAACTGGGACTACTGCGCATTTGGTTATGACTTGGTCTTTGCGCTATGCCCCCTCAAGCACCACTGCGCCCCTACAATATCTAGAAATTCCGATCGCCACTGTGATTGGGTGGCTGGTTTTTTTCGACCTGCCCAATCCAACGGCGGCGTTGGGGATCGTTGTGATCATTGCGGCAGGGCTTTATATCCTCATAAGGGAGCGGGCCATTTCGGAGCGCTCTGCAATACCGATCCTACCGTCTGGGCAAATTTCCGCGGCAGAATAAGCAACATAGAGCAATTTTCCGGTGCTAGGACCACCTTTCCACTGCAGCGGTTGGATGTTCCTATTTGGCCATTTGGAGAAAACTCTAACCCATCTGTCGGCCAGTGAAGCCCCTGTGAGGTCACCTTTGTCGGTGCCATGGGAAAAAGCGACACGCGAGTGCCAACCGGCAGATCAAGTGCAAATTGCGGCGGCACAACACAGACAACATCCCGCGTACCAATCAGCAAGCAGCGTTGATACGCATAGCGAACCAATACGCTCTGTACCGCCATTTGATGATCAACGCGCCCGCCAAGAAACCCAAGCCCAATGACCAGCGGCGCTTCGATCCGTGACAGGCATTTTTCAAAATCCGTACTGTCCTGTTCGGCAATACGATGCAGCCGCTCGGGCGGCACCTGTGCTTGCAGACTTGGCGCAAGCGAGTCCAGATCGCCGATGACGGCCAAAGGGCTATGGCCATGATCAAAAAGGGTCTTTGCGCCCCCATCTGCAGCCACAGTCTTTGGGGCCAGATGCAGCCCTTCGACCAATAGCTCGGCCTCTACCGGTGCCCCTCCCACCAGAGTGATTGGTTCATTTTCGGATACAATAGGCCGGTTCACGACAGAATGTTCCCTGAAACTTCTGACTGCCTTATTATAGCCATCAAATCATACATGATTATCCCCAAATTCGTTTGCTTTTTGTCCGTTTTGTCATGGTACCCCAATTCCGAACATACAAGAAGGTAAGCTCTCTTATGGGAAATGGAAACAAAGTATTCACCGTATCCTATGGTACGTTTTCCTGCACCTTGGAGGGGTTCACCGAAAAGGGGGTTTCCGATTCCATGGGCGCCATGAAAGCCATCGCAGAATACTTTCGCGATCTGGCTTCTGATGAGCGTTATTTCGCAGCAAATGTCTCAGGTCTAGATGCAAATGTGATTAGCGGGTTGGCCTCCCGCAATTCGTCGCAAAAGGTAACAGCTCGCACGCATGATACCAAGGTTGTCCTGTCCCCGGCCCAGCCCGAGCCTACCGGTTCAAGTGCGCCAAGCCCCAAAGCGTGTCCGCAAGAGACCCCTCTGACTGAGCGGGCTCGGCGGATCAGGGCCCTTGCGAACCAAGGTTCAATCAGTGAAGACGAAAATGAACAGACCATGGTTGTGCCCACCGGTGAGGTGATTGAAGCCGCTCCAGTTGAGAACTTTTTCGCTGATCCCGATCAGATCGCACCGGGCATTAAAGCAAAGCCTGCGTCGCAGCCGGCACCCCCGCCTGCAGCGAGATCAGCACATCGAAAACCCAATGCAGGGATCAATCAAGGCTTAAAAAGCCAGCCGCAAAGTGGACGGGCAAAGCCTAGCAGGCAAAAACAAGAAAATTTGGATGGCGCACACACCGCGCAAAAGCCCGTGGAAATCATATTTGACGATTTTGTCGATCCGCTCGGCAAAGGCATACCGCAGACCAATTCGGCCCAAGCCAGCCAATCCAGTCAAGCGGCAACCGAAACCCCGTTGAAACCCACAGCAGCGGCCACAAAGCAGCCTGCTCAAAAGCCGGCCATGCAACCTACCCCCAGCTCTGCAGATAAGCCAAGGGTAAAGCCCTTGGTAAAAGTGGTGCGCAAACCTGAACGCTCTAACCAAGTTGCGCCTTCACCCCCCCACCAGCGA
>CABZJG010000106.1 GCA_902525995.1 Paracoccaceae bacterium
CATCACAAAGACAGCTTTGACTATACATTCTTAACGTCACGACATAGAGATCATTTTGCAGCGATGCGCCAAAGCTGGTGCGGGCAAAGCACGTTAAAGGTTGGGGTCAAACATGGCGCAACAAACGCAGATTATGGCGGTCTTGGGGCCGACGAATACAGGCAAGACCCACTACGCGATAGAGCGAATACTGGGTTATCGCAGCGGCGTGATAGGGCTTCCGCTGAGGCTTTTGGCGCGTGAAGTTTATGATAAAATTGTGGCTCTTCGCGGCCCGTCAGTGGTTGCTTTGGTAACGGGCGAAGAGCGGTTGGTGCCACCGCGAGCACAATATTGGGTCTGTACGGTCGAGGCTATGCCACAGGGTATGGGGGCAGATTTTGTCGCGATTGATGAAATTCAACTTTGCGCCGATCCGGAGCGGGGCCATGTGTTTACCGACCGCCTGCTGCATATGCGGGGGTCAAAGGAAACCCTGTTCTTGGGATCAGATACGATGCGGGGACCGATTTCATCGCTGGTTCCCGAGACAGAATTTTTATACCGCAAGCGCCTAAGTACCCTAAGCTATTCGGGATCAAAGAAAATAAGCCGAATGCCCCCGCGCAGCGCTATCGTGGGGTTTTCGGTTGAGGGGGTCTATGCGATCGCGGAACTGATTCGCCGGCAAAAAGGCGGAGCAGCTGTGGTCATGGGCGCCCTAAGCCCGCGCACCCGCAATGCACAGGTGGAACTTTATCAAAACGGAGAAGTGGATTATCTGGTGGCCACCGATGCGATTGGCATGGGGCTAAACCTAGATGTGCATCATGTTGCCTTTTCCGCCCTAAGTAAATTTGACGGTCGCCGAATGCGCGCTTTGGCCCCCAATGAATTGGCCCAGATCGCCGGTCGGGCAGGGCGCGGCATGGCAGATGGCAGCTTTGGAGTGACCGGTGAGGCGCCCGTTTTGGACGAGATGGTGGCCGAAGCGATTATGGAGCACCGGTTTGCGCCATTAAAGCGGCTTCAATGGCGCAGTTCAGCGTTGCAGTTTGGCACACCAGAGCGGTTAATTTCTTCGCTGGAACAGTCCGCACAGAGCCCGCATTTGTTCAAAGCCAGAGAAGCAGATGATCTGATGGCATTGAAAACACTTACCCAAATGCCTGAGCTGCGCAGCTCTATTCAGAACGCAAACTCGGTGCGGTTGCTTTGGGATGTGTGCAGGGTGCCAGATTTTCGGGGCCTGGGCCATGCTGATCATGCCAGCCTTCTGGCCGGTATATTTACTTATTTGCATGAAAAAGGCAGTGTCCCTGATGATTGGTTTGCACGACAAATCAACAGGATAGATAAAACCGATGGTGATATTGACACATTGTCCAATCGGCTGGCATTTATTCGCACATGGACTTATGTTGCACAGCGTTCCGGTTGGGTGAATGACGAAAATCATTGGCGCGAAGCGACGCGCGCTGTAGAAGACAGATTATCAGATGCTCTGCATGAGCGTTTGACCCAAAGATTTGTGGATCGGCGAACATCAGTTTTGTTGCGCCGACTCAAGCAAAAGGAGGCCCTTTTGGCCGAAGTGAATGACAATGGTGAGGTGACCGTCGAAGGGGAATTCGTCGGTCGGCTCGAAGGATTTAGGTTCCGGCGCGACAAAGATGCCAGCGGACAAGAAGCAAAAGCAATTCAAGCTGCTGCGCTGCAGGCTCTGGCGCCACATTTTCATCTAAAAGCAGATCGCTTTTACAATGCACCAGATACCGAGATCGATTTTACCGATCAAGGTGGTCTGATGTGGGGCGAACAGGCTGTTGGCAAACTGATGGGTGGTGATGACCCTTTAAAGCCGAAAATCAGCGCCTTTGTCGATGACGCCGCCGGACCAGAGATTTTGGAAAAGTTCGAGCGCCGATTGCAGCATTTTATCGACCGTAAAATTGCCGCCTTGTTTGATCCGCTGCTGAACCTTCAGCGGGATGAGACGTTAAACGGGTTGGCGCGCGGTTTTGCCTTTCGGCTGGTGGAAGGCTTTGGTCTTTTGCCGCGGGCTGCGGTCGCAGAGGATGTCAAAGCGCTCGATCAGGACGCGCGGGCAAGCCTGCGCAAACATGGTATTCGCTTTGGTCAATTTACCATATTTATGCCGCTCTTGCTGAAACCTGCGCCGACGCGTTTGCGGCTTCTGTTGTGGTCCCTTGCCCAGAACCTTGATGTTTTTCCGGAATCCCCACCCCCCGGTTTGGTGACGGTTCCTACAGATGAAAAAGCGCCCAAAGGCTATGATACTATGTCGGGCTACCGTATTGCTGGTGCCCGGGCCATTCGGATCGATATGCTGGAACGTTTGGCCGACTTGCTGCGGGTCGAAGACAGCCGCAACGGGTTTGAAGCCAAGGCGGATATGCTGTCCATCACGGGCATGACGCTCGAACAATTTGCGGATTTAATGCAGGGCTTGGGCTATAGCGCGGATAAAGGCGAGCGCGAAAAAGTTAAAGCTGTTGCCAAGGTTGACGGCGAAGTGCAAGCCGCCGAAGGCACGCCACATGCGCCGGCAGAGCAGACTGAAGGGGCTTTGGATGCGCCAAATGCCCCAGAGCAAGCCAGCGAAGTTGCCAGTGCGGCAGATCCTGATGTGTCCGCGCCGGCCTCTGATCAGAGCGGCGAGACACCAGAAGAGCTGCAAACTGAGCAAGCGACATTGGAACAGAGTTCCTCTGATGCCAATGAAACGCCCGATGATGCGGTGGTTGCAGAGGCTACAGCGGCCTCAGAAGATGTCTCAGGTGAGCCAGAAAAAGAGGTGTATTACACCTTTAAATGGGGTCGGCGACTGCCACGGCGGGGCGCGCATCGCGGCGCAGAAAATTCAAACCCCTCTGGGAATAAAAAGCCAAACAAGCGCAAGCCAAAGCCGAAAAAACGCCCTGATTCCACTGGCGCGAAAAAGTTTCAAGCCCGGCCGGAAAAGAAACAAACCATTGATCCGGACAATCCATTTGCCGCCGCCCTCATGGGGCTTAAGACCAAGGAGTAAGCTTGCCGCCCCCTGAGCAGAAACTGCGGGTCGACAAATGGCTCTGGCATGCACGGTTTTTCAAAACCCGCAGCTTGGCCAGCAAAATTGTTTCTGCTGGGCACGTGCGGGTGAACGGTAAAAAAATATCCAAATCAGCAACAGCTGTCAGTATCGGGGATCGCTTGCGCTTTGCCCAAGGCCGGATCGAACGCGAAGTTGAGGTGCTGGGTCTCGGAGAGCGCCGTGGACCTGCCGTTGAGGCGCAAACATTGTACCACGATCATACGCCTGTGCAAAAAATCGATCCTCAAGCCCCCCGTTTCGAGGGAAAAGGTCGCCCAACCAAGCAGAATCGTCGCAGGATCGGACTTATGCGCGATCAGATGCTTGAATGACGCGGGTCTGTAGATTAGCTAAGGCCAGAATTGTCTGAGACCTGGATAACCCCCAATGACCTATATCGTGAATGATAATTGTATTGCCTGCAAATATACCGACTGCGTAGAAGTCTGTCCGGTCGATTGTTTTTACGAAGGTGAGAACATGCTGGTGATCCATCCAGATGAATGCATCGATTGTGGCGTTTGCGAGCCTGAGTGCCCGGCCGATGCCATTCGCCCGGACACGGAACCTGATATGGAAAAATGGGTGGAATTTAATCGCAAGTACTCGGAAATGTGGCCTGTGATTATTACCAAAAAAGACCCGCTACCTGAGGCGGAAGAGCGCGATGGAGAATCGGGCAAGCTAGAAAAATACTTTTCAGAGGCGGCCGGCGAAGGCGGTTAATCTTGGGGGGCTGATAATTTTGTCAGTTGCTAGGAATCAGTCAAATTTTGTGTTATATTCTATCCACAAATGAAAATAACCAAGTTTGCGGGCAGTCGAAATGAACGCCGTATAAATAATGGTCAGCTGTTTTAACATCCAACAGAGGCAGGCAAAGCCTCTGTCGGTGTTTTGTCGTGTTGAAGCGATGTAAAAGGGGAAAGTAAATGTCGAAGTCTAAGAAATCCGAGTTCTCTCCAGACGAATATGTTGTTTATCCAGCGCATGGGGTGGGAAAAATTATTTCCATTGAAGAACAGGAAATTGCCGGAATTTCGCTCGAACTTTTTGTGATTTCTTTTGAAAAGGACAAAATGACTTTGCGGGTGCCAACCCATAAGGCAACCGAAATTGGTATGCGCCCGCTCAGCTCTCCTGATGTGATCCTTAAAGCTATGACGACCCTGAAAGGCAAGGCCAAGGTCAAGCGTGCCATGTGGTCGCGCCGGGCGCAGGAATATGAGCAAAAGATTAACTCTGGCGATTTGATTGCGATCGCCGAAGTGGTGCGCGACTTGCACCGCAATGATGACCAGCGTGAGCAAAGCTATTCTGAGCGTCAGCTTTATGAGGCGGCATTGGAACGTTTGACCCGCGAGGTCGCGGCTGTCGAAGATGGGGATGAAGCCGCAGCGGTCAAAAAAGTTGATGATGTACTGGTGTCGCGCGCAGCCTAAGTTTGCAAAGGCCGATGTCGGCCGAAAATTATGCGCAGGCCAGTAAAGCCATAAGTGCTGCCAGTTCTGAAAGCTGGCCTGTCGCGCCCAGAATATCTCCGGTTTGACCGCCGATTTTAGCGCTTGCGATACGCGCACATGCCCAAGCCGTTAATCCGGCAATTGCGCAGGCCATCACTCCGGAAAACCCACCGAGAACCAAACCGATGAACACGGCCAAGCCAAGGCCCGCATAAGCGGGCTGAAAATCGGGCCGTCCGACGCTGTGGGACAGCCCATTATGGCGTGCATGGGGCAGGTTGGCCATCACCACTGCCATCAGAGCGCGCCCGGTCATCGCTGCAATGATCAATCCACCCAAGGCAAATTCCGTCTCTAGCAGGCCAACCAAAAGCCCCCAGCGCAAGGCAAAACTTATCACCAAGGCCAGAACACCGTAGGTGCCAATTGCGCTGTCTTTCATTATTTCAAGGCGGTGGGTTGGATCATGTCCACCCCAAAGCCCGTCGGCGCTATCTGCGAGCCCGTCTTCATGCATTGCGCCGGTTAAAATGATCCCGAAGGCCAAACCAATGAGCGCCGCCACCATAGGCGGCAGTCCAAGCCAAAGTCCGGCCATGCATCCAAGCCAAACGGCAGCAGCCCATAGCACGCCGATAAGCCCATAAGCCCAAACGGCTTCCGATTGACGCTCATAGGCATTTTCCGGAACCTTGATCGGTATGCGGGTCAGCAGGCTGGCTGCCACCATGAGATCAAGCCGCCAAGTTTTGAGCCAAAATTGGGCCATGTCGCCTTCAGTCCTAAAGATGCCTTGATTTCGCTTGTTAAGGTTTCTGAGTGTTGTACATAGCGTGAGATTGAAGCCAACAACAAGGCAAAAGTAATGACCACATCATTTTCGTCCCTTGCAGAATTCGCTGCAATTCTTCAGCAAGCTCCTGAGGTTGATCGCCAGGCTCTAGACGCCGCCCACGATCGCAATGGACAGTTGACCAAGCCCCCTGGCGCCTTGGGCCGACTGGAAGATCTGGCGATTTGGTATGCCGGTTGGTGCGGAACGCCCAAACCGCAAATTGCCGCGCCGCAAGTTGTGATTTTTGCTGGCAACCACGGGGTGACAGCGCAGGGCATTTCCGCCTTTCCGGCCGAAGTCACCGAACAAATGGTGCTGAACTTTCAATCTGGGGGCGCGGCGATCAACCAGCTGTCCTCTTGTTTTGGGGCACGGCTTGATGTGCACGCCCTGCAATTGGACAGGCCAACAGCTGATTTCACCCAAGGCCCGGCGATGAGTGAAGACGAATGCGTCGCCGCGTTAAAAACCGGCTGGGCCGCTGTTGACGATGCTAGCGACTTATTGGTCACGGGTGAGATGGGTATTGGCAATACCACATCGGCAGCGGCGATTGCGCTGGCACTTTACAGCGGCTCTGGCGCCGACTGGGCCGGCCGCGGAACCGGCGTTGATGACGCTGGCCTGTCCCGCAAAGCAAAGGTCATTGAGGCAGGTCTTGCCGCCAACCCTCAGGCCGCTGGCAATGGGCTTGAAGCCTTACGGTGCCTTGGCGGGCGGGAACTGGCGGCCATGGTTGGGGCAATTGCCCGCGCACGAATGCTTCGGGTTCCAGTTATACTTGACGGGTTCATCTGCTCAGCAGCTGCGGCTGCGTTGGCCCATGCGGTGCCCGGAATTCTAGATCACACAGTGGCAGGCCATGTCAGTGCAGAAGGCGCGCATAAAGCAATCCTTGATCAGATTGGGAAAAAACCACTTCTGTCTATGGATATGCGGTTGGGTGAAGGCTCTGGTGGGGCGCTGGCAATCAGTATGCTGCAGGCTGCCGTGGCTTGCCACA
>CABZJG010000107.1 GCA_902525995.1 Paracoccaceae bacterium
CAGGCCGAGCTGACAAAAAGCCGCCCAACAGATCAGGCGGCCTTTACAAAGGGATCAGGACTTCGGCGATTTTTTGCCGGTTTTCGCCGCTATCTCAAGCGCATCCAAGCGCGATTTAAGGGCTTCGTTTTCTTCTCGGGCCTTGCGCGCCATGGCGTGCACGGCATCGAATTCTTCTCGGGTCACAAAATTTTGCTCAGACAACCAGCGGTCAATCAGCGATTTCATTGCATTTTCAGCTTCTTCTTTAGCCCCTTGGGCCACCCCCATCGCATTGGTCATCAGTTGCGACAGGTCATCCAGCATTTTATTCTTGGTCTGCATCAGACTCTCCAAAGTTACTTTCTCTTTTATATGGGCACTCTATGGTCAGTCTCAAGGTTGACTTTTTTGTTAAACCAGATGCACAGAGGGGTAAAGGTAAATTATGATCGCATTTCCCAACATATCCCCCGAGATTTTCTCGATCACTATTTTTGGAATTGAACTGGCTTTGCGGTGGTATGCCTTGGCCTATATCATCGGACTTTTACTGGGTTGGCGGATTGCAGTATTGGCCGCCAACAGACCCGCGCTTTGGCGCAATAATCTTTCCCCCATTGAAGCGGTGCAAGTCGAGGATCTGCTCACATGGGTGATAGTGGGCGTTATTTTGGGAGGTCGGCTTGGCTATGTTCTCTTTTATCAACCGGTTCATTTTCTCTACCATCCTTTAAAAATTGTGATGATTTGGAAAGGCGGCATGGCTTTTCATGGGGGGTTAGCGGGCGTATGTGTTGCGGCATACCTGTTCTTTCGGCGCAACTTGGTGCCCTACGCTTCTGGTGCGGACTTGCTGGCCCTGGCGGCACCTGCCGGGCTTCTTTTGGGGCGTGTGGCCAACTTCATCAACGCCGAACTTTGGGGGCGGCCCACTGATCTTCCATGGGGCGTTATTTTCCCCGGAGAAGCCGCTCAGGCTTGCGGCCAAATTGCCGGCCTTTGTGCACGCCATCCATCTCAGCTTTATGAAGCTGTCCTCGAAGGTTTACTTTTGGGCGGGCTGCTGCTCTTTTTAGCGTTTAAAAAGGCTGCTCTTAAGAAGCCGGGCCTGATCACAGGGATTTTCTTTGCCGGCTATGGGATTGCGCGCTGTTTTGTTGAACTGGTGCGCCAACCAGATGCGCAGTTTCAGTCGCCAGAAAACCCATTGGGTTATGTCTTTGAACTTGCTGGTCTGGGCATCACCATGGGACAAATTCTGTCCCTACCAATGATTGCAGCCGGACTGTTTTTGATTTCCCGCGCCCGCAGGCACCCTTTGTCATGACAGAGTTGACGAAAGTCCTACATCACCGCATTGCTCAAAATGGACCGATGTCGCTGGCTGAATTTATGGAAACCTGCCTGTTGCATCCCGCGCATGGGTATTACACCCAGCAAGATGTCTTTGGCGCCAGCGGTGATTTTGTGACTGCACCGGAAACCAGTCAGATGTTTGGCGAATTGCTCGGCCTATGCCTTGCGCAGAGCTGGCAGGATCAAGGCTGCCCTGCGCCTTTTGTGTTGCTTGAACTTGGTCCCGGCCGCGGCACATTGATGGCAGATATTTTACGTGCGACATCGCGCATTGATGGCTTTCATCAGGCCATGCGTCTGCATTTATTTGAAGCCTCAAAAAAGCTCATTGATCAGCAACGTAAAAGCCTCATTGGCTTTGACCCGGTCTGGCTCGACAATTTGGCAGATTTGCCAAACCTGCCGCTGTTTTGCGTTGCAAATGAATTTTTTGACGCCCTGCCCCTACATCAATATCAACGCAAGGGAGAGGGCTGGCATGAACGGCAGATCGGCTTAACCGATGGTCAGCTGTCGATCGGATTGAATAAAAACCCAAGCGTCACGCCGCAACTTAAAGCCCGGATTGAAGACACGGCAGAGGGCGATATCGTGGAAATCAATCCACAAACCCGAGCCATCGCAGCCCAGATTGGCAACCACATAGAAGCCTATAAAGGCGTTGCAATAATCATTGATTACGGGAATTGGCGCTCGCTTGGGGATACGATTCAAGCGGTAAAAAACCATCAATTCGTGGATATTCTTAAGGCCCCAGGCGAGGTCGATCTGACCGCACATGTTGATTTTGAAGCCATTGTGAACGCCGCCGCTTGTGCAGCTTCGCGGCTCACACCGCAGGGGGTTTTGCTTGAAAGGCTTGGCATTACGCCGCGCGCTCAAACCTTGGCAAAAAACCTAAGCGGCCCAGCGCTGGAGCACCATATCGCCGCGCATCGGCGCTTGACGCATCCCGATGAAATGGGAACAGTGTTCAAAGCCCTTGCGCTGTTTCCAAAGGCATCATCGCCGCCGCCAGGATTTCAAACATGACACTTGAACGGATTACATCGCCGCTATTACAGCCGTTCAAACACGGGTTTTACACCCGAGTGGGCGGCGCCTCTTCGGGCATTTTTGCCGGTCTTAATTGTGGTCTGTCATCTTCAGATCAAGCTGAAATCGTGTCCATCAACAGAGCCCGCGTAGCCCAAGATATGGGAGTAAAACCACAAAGCCTTGTCACTGTTCATCAAACACATTCTGCCGATGTGTTGATCATTGACGCCGCGATACGTCCGGCCACCTCGGCCGATGCATTGGTAACCGCAACCCCGCAGCTGGCCCTTGGTGTGCTCAGTGCAGATTGCCAGCCGGTTCTGTTTGCCGATCCCAAAGCTGGCGTGATCGGTGCCGCGCATGCGGGTTGGCGGGGCGCATTAGACGGTATTTTGGAAGCAACTTTAGAGGCTATTGAAGGCCTTGGTGCGCAGCGAGAAAACACTAGCGCAGTGATTGGCCCCTGTATTAGCCAGGCCGCCTATGAAGTGGGGCAAGAGTTTTTTGAACGGTTTGCCGATCATGACCCAACGGCTTTGCAGTATTTTATCAACAGTCAAACCGTTGGGAAATATCTGTTCGATTTGCCTGGATATGGCCTAAGCCGCTTGCGCGCAGCTGATGTAAAAACCGCCAATTGGACCCGTGACTGCAGCTATGCAGATGCGCGCCGGTTCTATTCGTATCGGCGCACAACCCACCAAGGCCAAGCCGATTATGGCCGAATGATTGCCACGATAAAATTAGGCGCTTAAACCGCCTTAGGGCTGCATTGCCAAACGCTCTTCAAGCACCTCAAAGGGCACGCCCGAGTCTTCTTTCGCGGCGCGGATCACCAAAGATGTTTTGACGCTTCCCACATTGGGAGCGGTCAGCAATTCACCGGTCAGAAAAGATTGAAAACTGCTTAAGTCCGGCGCGACGCATTTTAGCATAAAGTCAACTTCGCCGTTGAGCATGTGACATTCGCGCACCAGCGGCCAGGCCACGCAGCGCTCTTCGAATTCGCGCAAATCAACCTCAGCCTGGCTTTGCAGACCGACCATTGCAAAAACCTGCACCTCAAAACCAAGTTGCCGGCTGTTGACCTCGGCATGATAGCCGCGAATAAAGCCAAGCTCTTCTAGCCCGCGCACCCGGCGCAAACATGGGGGCGCCGATATTCCGACGCGGCGCGCCAGTTCAACATTTGTCATCCGCCCATTGGCCTGCAATTCTGCTAAAATGAGCCGGTCAATAGGATCTAAACGAGGCAAAGGCATTGCAAAACTCCGATAATTTGCCGTTTCTTACAGCAATTGGGGGGGCTTGCGCAATAATATTTCAATTTACCGCAATATTATTCTCGGCAGCAGGTCCATGACCTTGCCGAAAAGATAATTGGCGCTAAGGGGTTTTACAGCCGCCCTTAGGGCGATATATGCCTATGGAACGTTTGAAAATGAATAGGTAGATGATGTCTGATACCCGCCATACCAAAGTTTTAATCATCGGCTCTGGCCCGACCGGATACACTGCAGGAGTTTATGCCAGCCGCGCGATGCTAGAGCCCATTTTGGTGCAAGGGATCGAGCCGGGCGGGCAGCTGACCACAACGACCGAAGTTGAAAACTGGCCCGGTGACACCGAAGTGCAAGGTCCGGATTTAATGGTCCGCATGGAAGCCCACGCCAAAGCCATGGGCACCGAGATTATCGGCGATATCATCAGCGATCTGGACCTGAGCCAGCGGCCCTTTACAGCCAAAGGCGATAGCGGCGCGACCTATACTGCCGACGCGGTGATCCTTGCCACGGGGGCGCGGGCCAAATGGCTTGGCCTGCCGTCCGAAGAAAAGTTCAAAGGATTTGGCGTCTCTGCCTGTGCCACCTGTGACGGGTTCTTTTACCGCGGACAAGAGATCGTCGTCATCGGCGGCGGCAATACAGCCGTGGAAGAGGCGCTGTTTCTGACCAATTTTGCAAGCAAGGTTACGCTGATCCACCGCCGCGATGAGCTGCGGGCAGAAAAGGTTTTACAAAACCGTTTGCTAAAGCATCCCAAAATTGAACCGCTCTGGTTTCACGAATTGGATGAAGTGGTGGGCACTGATGCCCCGCTTGGTGTAGAGGTCGTGCGTGCAAAGCACACGAAAACCGGTAAAATTACAGAAATTCCCTGCAAAGGCGTTTTTGTGGCTATTGGCCATGCGCCGGCCAATGAATTGGTCAAGGATGTGCTCGAAACCCATAGCGGCGGCTATGTTAAGGTTGAAGCGGGCAGCACCCGCACCTCGATCCCGGGCGTGTTTGCTGCGGGCGATTTAACCGATCATATCTATCGCCAAGCTGTGACCAGCGCCGGTATGGGATGTATGGCAGCGCTGGACGCAGAAAAATTTATCGCCGAGCAAGCGTAACACAACCGCCTGCTCCACAGGGATTAAAGCAGCAGCTCGCCGCTCATCAGCACATGGCCTGATCCAGCAACCTCTACCCCGGTGATCGCGTTGGCGGAACCAAGTACCTTCACATTTGCCTGCCCCGGCCGGCCCATCCAGTGACCCTGTTCGGCGATAATTGACGGCTGTTTGATCAATCCGTGATGCCACAGATAGGCTGCCATGGCGCCAGTGGCTGATCCGGTAAAAGGATCTTCGGCCGGATTGGGCGGCAACATCAAAAGCCGCGAAAAAGTATCAGCTTCCTCGCTGATGCCTTGCAGCGACACCCAAAACGGTTCCATCCAGTTGGTGGAAGGGTGTTTTTCCCTCGCCTTTTCAAGAGATTGCGCATTTATTTCCAACTTACGCAGAACCTCATGATCCTTCACAACAGCAATGCAGAATGGCAAACCGGTTGAGACAATCTGTGGCGGCGCAATAATGTCAGCGGCATCAATTGTGCCAATGTCCGCAACAGTTTTAGCATCAATAACCGGTCCAAATTCAGGCGCTATTTGCGTCATCATAACCTTTTGCCGGCCCGCACTTAGGTCAATGCGAATAGGGATAATCCCAGCGCCTGTTTCCAAGGTCAAAGGCCCGCCCACAATTTTCCCCCGATGCAGCAGTGATAGAACTGTCGCTACGGTCGGGTGCCCTGCAAATGGGATTTCGCCGCTGGCTAGAAAATACCTAACTTTGACATCTGCTTTGGTCGAGTGTTCCACAAAAGTACATTCTAACAATGATGTTTCGCGGACAAATTTAATGCAAGTTTCGTCGCTCAGACCACCGGCATCATGGACAACAGCGCATCCGTTTCCGGCAAAAGCTTCGCTGGCAAACGCATCTACCCAGTCTGTTTGATATCGCATGTATCACATCCCTCTAAGATAAAGCCCTTATTGATAATATAAGGTTAACCTAGCGTTCAGGGATCAATTTCACCAGCCTGTGTTGGTTTAAAATTAATGCACCGCAACCGGGGATAAATCATTTTGCCGAGCGAGCATAAAGGCCATCTGTCGGTCTTTGACCAACGCGAGCCTTTCGCCATCAGATTTATGTACCGCGTAAAGAATTTCGCCCTCTTCAATTTGATCACGCAATTCACTGGGCAGGTCTTCGGCCAAGACAGGCCGCACGTAAACGATACGGTCCTTTTTGTCGCTGTCTTTAAACGCCTGGACGGGCACAAATTTTTTTGGATTTTAACACATGGTTTTTTGGAAAATTATTTGTGCTTAAAATTTAGGCAGTTTGTAAAAAGGGCGGTTTTTGTGACCGCCCTTTAGCTTCTACAAGGCGTTGTTTAGATCATTCGTGGATGCACTCACCGATCAGATTTTCCATGTCGAATTTGAGGCTTTGTCCAAGTGCAGTATGCGGCTCGTTATACCGCCCAATATAGACCTTGGCGGCGAGTGTTTCGGAAGCGTCGGTTAATTTTTCTGGCGATGGTGTTATGGCCCCG
>CABZJG010000108.1 GCA_902525995.1 Paracoccaceae bacterium
CCGCTTATAAATCAGTTTCTCCGCTGCGCGGACTCTCTGAGAGCATTTTCAAAATGGATACCCATCGCAGCGCTGAATGGGCAAAAATGCGCGGCAGGGTCACGGTTGATCTATCGAGCGATGCCTATAGTGTTTTGGAGTTGGCAGAAAAATCCAGCCCCCATTTTGAAGAGTTTTTCGCCGGCTTTGCGCGCAGCAATGCGGTGCTTATGCGCTAGCCTGTCCTGCACTACCGACAGATGGGCGAGATATTTCCAAGACTGTTTTTAAATCGAAAAGCTTGTGCCGCATCCACAAGAGCTTGAGGCGTTTGGATTTTCAATCACAAACCGCGCGCCAATCAGTTCTTGGGAAAAATCAATGACTGCATTTTCCAAAAATGGCAGCGAGGTGCTGTCAACAATGACTTTCTGGCCGTTGCCCTCAAGCACAAGATCATCTTCTGCCGGCGTATCCAGCCGAATGTCATATTGAAACCCCGAACATCCACCGCCTTCGACGGCAATGCGCAGGGCTTGCCCTTCATTGCCGGCGTTGATTTCGGCAAGCCGCGCAAAGGCGCGCTCGGTCACTTTTGGGGGTAGTTGCATATCACGCGGCTCCAACCGGTTAACTCTTGTCTTTTTTTACCATATAAGCGCTTTAAAGCGCTACGACAAGAAAGGCCAATCAATGGCTGTTGACTTTAGATCAGACCCTGCAGACAGCCGTGGGCGGTTGTACCGCGAAGACGAAAGCACATTTCGCTCTTGTTTTCAGCGCGACCGCGATAGAATCATCCATTGCAGTGCGTTTCGCCGGTTAAAGCACAAGACGCAGGTTTTTATCGAACATGAGGGGGATTATTTTCGAACCCGCCTGACCCATTCCATCGAGGTGGCCCAGGTGGCCCGCACAATTTCGGGTGTTTTGGGGCTTAATGCCGAATTGACCGAAGCGGTCGCGCTGGCGCATGATCTGGGTCATCCCCCTTTTGGCCACACAGGCGAAGATGCGCTCAATGTTTTGATGGAGCCCTACGGCGGGTTCGATCATAATGCGCAGGCGCTGCGGATTGTCACCAACCTTGAGCGCCATTATGCAGATTTTGACGGGCTAAACCTGACATGGGAAACTTTGGAAGGCATCGCCAAACACAACGGGCCAGTCATCGGCACATTGCCCTATGCTCTGGCAGAATATAATGCCCTGCATGATCTTGAATTGAACAGCTATGCCAGCACCGAGGCACAGGTGGCTGCATTGGCTGATGATATTACCTATAACAGTCATGATCTTCACGATGGTCTTAGGGCGGAATTGTTTTCCACCGATGAATTGGCCGAGCTGCCTATTTTGCAGGACTGTTTCGCTGAAGTTGATCGCAAATATCCGGGTCTGAATTATTATCGCCGCCGCCATGAAGCCTTGCGGCGGTTTTTTGGGGTTCTAGTCGAAGATGTGATTGCCATTGCCCGCGCCAATTTGGCAGAGCTTACGCCTAAAACAGCGTCCAATGTGCGCTATGCAGGTCGCCCAATGATACAATTTAGCAATGGCTTATGGAGTGATCTTAAAGTGGTACGTCAATTTTTGTTCCATCGCATGTACCGCGCCCCCAGTGTGGTGAAAATGCGCATAGAGGTCACTGAGGCTGTGACCACGTTATTTCCGCTCTTCATGCAGCACCCCGAGCTTTTGCCAAAACAATGGCGCAAGGATGTGCAAAAAGCCAATGATGATGTGGCGCTGGCACGCATCGTGGTGGATTATATCGCCGGTATGACGGATCGGTTTGCTTTGCAAGAATACGAACGGCTTGCACATAGAAAGACACATTGACCTTGCCCCTGTGCATGATAAACCGCAGCGCAGGATAAAGGATAGAGACTGATGAACCTTTTTAGCGAAATCCGGGCGCTGGTTCTTGCGGCACTTGAAAAAATGACCGCAGATGGGAAATTGCCTACAGGGCTGAGCTTCGACGCCGTCGCGGTCGAGCCGCCGCGCGATCCTTTGCACGGGGATATGGCCACAAATGCCGCTATGGTTTTGGCCAAGCCGTCCGGCCGCAAGCCGCGTGAGATCGCGGATGAACTGGCGGCATCTCTGCGCCAAGATGATCGGATCACTGCGGCAGATGTGGCTGGCCCCGGGTTTTTGAACTTGCGGCTTGCGCCTGCGGTCTGGCAAACGCTGATCAAAAATGTCCTTGAACACGGCCAGAGTTTTGGCCGCTCGTCGGTGGGGGCAGGTCAGCGGGTGAATGTCGAATATGTCAGCGCCAACCCAACCGGACCTTTGCATGTGGGCCACACCCGCGGCGCGGTCTTTGGCGATGCGCTGGCCAGTCTTTTGGATTATGCCGGCTATGCGGTGACACGCGAATATTACATCAATGATGGCGGCGCGCAGGTCGATGTGTTGGCGCGCTCGGTTTATCTGCGCTATCTCGAAGCGCATGGCCGCGATGTTGCCTTTGAAGATGGCACCTATCCCGGCGATTACCTTATTCCTGTTGGTCAGGCGCTCAAAGAAAAAGTGGGCGCTGAGTTTATTGATAAGGGCGAGCAATTCTGGCTGGCCGATGTGCGCGAGTTTGCCTCAACAGCCATGATGGACATGATCCGCGAAGATCTGGCGCTCTTGGGTGTAAAGATGGACCATTTCTTTAGTGAAAAGTCTTTATACGGCACCGGACGGATTGAAGCGGCAATTGATAAATTGCGCGCCAAAGGTTTGATCTACGAAGGTGTATTAGAGCCCCCAAAGGGCAAAAAGCCCGAAGACTGGGAGCCGCGCGAGCAAACGCTTTTTAAATCAACAGAGCACGGTGATGATGTCGACCGTCCGGTGATGAAGTCGGACGGCAGCTGGACTTATTTCGCCCCTGATATTGCCTACCATAGCGATAAGGTTGACCGCGACTTTGACCTGTTGATCGACATCTTGGGTGCCGATCACGGCGGCTATGTCAAACGCATGAAAGCTGCGGTTTCGGCCCTTTCAGATGGCAAGGTGCCGCTTGAGATAAAACTGACCCAACTGGTGCGTCTTTATAAAGATGGCGAACCTTTTAAAATGTCCAAGCGGGCAGGGACCTTTGTCACTCTGCGTGATGTGATTGATCAGGTGGGCGCAGATGTCACCCGCTTTGTGATGTTGACGCGCAAAAATGATGCGCCGCTGGATTTTGATTTCAACAAAGTGCTTGAGCAATCACGTGAAAATCCGGTGTTTTACGTTCAATACGCCCATGCGCGCGTATGTAGCGTGCTGCGCCGCGCCAGTGAAGCGGGTATCGCAGTGGATGATGCGAGATTGCAGGCGGCAGATCTGACGCTGCTGTCGCACCCATCCGAGCTTGCGGTTGCCAAAAAACTGGCCGAATGGCCGCGATTGATTGAAATAGCGGCGCGCACCAATGAACCGCACCGCGTGGCGTTTTTCCTTTATGAATTGGCCAGTGAATTGCATGCGCTTTGGAACAAAGGCAATGACGAGCCGTCCTTGCGGTTTGTACAGGAGGATGATCCTGGCACATCGCAGGCAAAAATTGCTCTTGCACGAGCCGTTTCTGTTGTTATTTCTGCTGGTCTTGCTATTCTTGGCGTAACGCCTGCAGAAGAAATGCGCTAGTATAAAGCCTGATCTGCAGAGCCGAGGCAGAGAACCGTAGGAAGGGCAAAGACCGTTCCTTACCGGAGGGCAGTATAGTGGTATATACCCGGAACGAGCAAAGCGCGCCTGATCCAGAGGGCGCAGAGGAAGACCGCGCGCTTGGATCTGTTGCGAATTGGATTGGAGCTTTTGTCAGCTTGGCGCTGGTGGTTGGGGTGTCGGTTTGGGCTTATCGGTTGGTGGTGCGCGATGTGAGCGGTGTGCCAGTGATCAAAGCCTCGGCTGAGCCGATGCGCGTGGCGCCTGAAAACCCCGGCGGAACAGCCGCGCTGAACCAAGGTTTATCAGTCAATCAGGTGGTCGAGGCAGGCGATGATACCCAGCCCGAGTTTGTGACCCTCGCGCCGCGGCCAGTGGCTTTGGGTGACGATGATATCCCTGCAGCGCAAATCGAACCGGCAAGCTCGGCTGTGGTTGCAGCGCCCAGCCGCAAGGCGGCGACACTTGATATTCAAACATTGGCCGATCAGATCGCCGTTGAAGTTGCGCCATTGGATGGCGAGTTGGATACAGCTGAAATTGTGCGCTTGGATAGCGCGAGTATTGAAAATGCGCTTAAACAGGCCATGGAAAACCCGCAAACTCTTACAGAGTTTGTTTCGCTTCGCCCTAAAAAGCGACCCCAGTCATTGCAAGTCAATACGGTTGCGCCACGCACGCAAACGGCTGCATTGCGGGAAATTGCCCCCGACCAAATTCCAATAGGCACAGCTCTGGTTCAACTGGGGGCGTTCGCGTCACCCGAAATCGCCCGCTCGGAATGGCGCCGGTTAAGCGGCAAGTTTTCAAGCTTTATGACCGGGCGCGAGTTGGTGATCCAGCGCGCTGTTAATGGCGGCCGTATATTCTACCGACTGCGCGCAGCTGGATTTAGCGACTTGAGCGATGCGCGCCGGTTCTGCTCAACGCTTAAAGCGGCCAAAACCGATTGTGTCCCTGTTGTCACACGCTAGGTGGATAGTCGGCCCCCTGCTGGCATGTGACGGCCAAGGGAATACAAAGAGGCAAGTGATGCGCTCTATTAGAACTATTTTCCCTGTAGCGCAGCGGCTGGAGACATAGGATGAGCGAAACCACGGCCTCTTTTGACCTGCAGCCCGAAGTGGCTGAGCGGATCTCGGCCGAGGCACTGATCATTGATGTCGAGGGTTATGAAGGCCCGCTTGATTTGCTGTTGACCTTATCGCGTACTCAAAAGGTCGATCTGCGAAAAATTTCAATTCTTGAGTTGGCGCGCCAGTATTTAGCTTTTGTGGAAAAGGCCAAAGCACTGCGCATTGAATTGGCCGCTGATTATTTGGTGATGGCCGCGTGGCTGGCCTTTTTAAAGTCCCGCCTGCTGTTACCGCCCGATCCCGATGAACAGGGTCCAAGCGGTGAAGAACTGGCCGCGCATTTGGCGTTTCAGCTTGAGCGCTTGCAGGCGATGCGCACGGCTGCAGCGCAATTGATGGCCCGTGATCAACGCGGCCGAGATTTCTTTGTTCGCGGCCTGCCTGAAACCGTCGAACGGGTGCGCCACGTCAGTTATACGGCCAATTTGCTTGAATTGATGCAGGCCTATTCTCGGATAAAAACCCGCGATGATTTTCGCCCCTTTGTGATGGATCGTAACAATGTGTTCACCTTAGAAGCTGCTCTGGAGCGCATGCGTGGGCTCATCGGCTATGCTGGCGAATGGACCGACATTTCTAGTTATCTACCCGACGATTGGCTGCACCATCCAGAACGGCGCCGGGCGGCCACGGCGGCCACCTTTGCAGCCTCATTGGAATTGGCCAAAGCCGGGCGCGTTGAGCTGCGTCAGAACGATATGTTTGCGCCGATCGAGCTTAGACGAAAAGGAACCTCTGATGACTGACATCCCGTCGGACAACAGCCATGAAAATGAAAGCCTTTTTGAGGCGCCGCCCATGGGCGAGCAGGAACGCATGGTGGAAGCGGTTCTTTTTGCCAGCGCAGAGCCCGTGACGGTGTCAGAACTAAACGCCCGTATGCCCCATGGCTGTGACGCTGCCGAGGCTTTGGTGCATTTGCGCAAACGCTACGAAGGGCGCGGCGTTCATTTGGTGAAAGTGGGGGATGCCTGGGCAATCCGCACCGCTGCCGATCTTGGGTTTCTGATGCAGAAAGAAACCGTCGAAACCCGCAAGCTCAGCCGCGCTGCGATCGAAACACTCGCTATTATCGCCTATCATCAACCGGTAACGCGGGCAGAGATCGAAGAAGTCCGTGGTGTATCTGTGTCGCGCGGCACAGTGGACCAACTGCTTGAAATGGAATGGATCCGCTTTGGCCGGCGCAAAATGACCCCGGGGCGGCCCGTTACCTTTGTTGTGACACAAACCTTTCTGGATCATTTCGGGCTTGAGAGCGCGCGTGATTTGCCGGGTCTTAAGGAATTACGGGCAGCGGGTCTTTTGGAAAGCCGTCCGCCTTTGGGCGCGGTGCCCGGACCGGAGAGCGACGACG
>CABZJG010000109.1 GCA_902525995.1 Paracoccaceae bacterium
AAAATTTGATGGCGAAATTAATTTGACGCTTTAATCATTGAGCCGAAAGCCATACATAGATTGTGTAAACACAAAAATTGAGCGGAAGCTTTTAGTGTCAGGAGAAGAGAATGCTAAATAACATAGGCCTCCCAGGACTTTTATTAATCGCAGTTGTAGTGTTGGTTTTGTTCGGTCGCGGTAAAATCAGTTCTTTGATGGGCGAAGTTGGAAAAGGCATCACAGCGTTTAAAAAGGGCGTTGATGATGGCTCTAAAGAACTTGAAAACGAAATGGCCGCAGAGCCAAAGGACGTCACTCCGGAAGCCGACAAAGACAAGGTCTGATAGATGTTTGACCTTGGCTTGACCGAGCTACTTCTGATCGGGATAGTGGCCCTTATTGTGGTTGGCCCGAAAGATTTGCCAATGCTGTTCCGAAAGGTTGGGCAATTTGTCGGCAAGGCCCGGGGCATGGCAAGAGAGTTTACGCGCGCTATGGATGATGCGGCGGACGATGCAGGTGTATCAGATCTCGGCAAGACGCTAAAAGCGGCCAGCCAGCCGGTTCAAACCGGCATGGACAGCGTACGAAAAGCCGCCAGCGATTTGACAAAGTACAATCCGGAAAGTGAAACCGGAAAACTGGCCGCTGAGCGTCAGAAAAAAGTTGAAGACGCCAAAGTGACTGCCGCCAAAAAGCAAGAAGAGCGCCAAGAAGCAGCAAAGGCCAAAGACCAAAAAACCGCAGAGAAAAAGCCAAAAGCAGCTACAAAGAAAACAGCAGCCAAAAAACCTGCTGCAAAAAAAGCTGCGTCCAAACCAGCAGCGGCTAAAGCGGCAACCAAAAAATCTGTCACAAAATCTGCCAGTCAGAAATCGGTCTCTAAACCCACGTCCAAGGATCAGGCATGAGTGAAGACAACGAAATCGAAGACAGCTCAGCCCCATTGATTGAGCATCTCGCGGAACTGCGCCAGCGGCTGATCAACTCTGTTCTGGCCTTCATTGTCGGCATGATCATTTGTTTCACCGTGTGGAACCCAATTTTTGATTTTTTGACCCAACCGCTTTGCTCTGCGATGGCAGTGCGCGGACATGAAGACTGCGGATTAATTCTGATCAAGCTGCAAGAAGGTTTTTTTGTCGCCATTTCAATTTCACTTATGGGAGGGCTGATGCTGTCTTTCCCTGTGATCAGCTATCAGATGTGGCGCTTTGTTGCCCCCGGACTTTATCGGTCTGAAAAAGGGGCCTTTTTGCCATTTTTGCTTGCATCGCCTTTTATGTTTTTTCTTGGGGCCACCTTTGCTTTTTATGTTGTAACTCCGTTGGCATTTGATTTTTTCTTAGGATTTCAACAATCTGGAAGTATTTTAAGTGAAGAGATGACAGAAAACGCAACCGCCGGCATCGCATTTCAGGGCTCGGCGCAGGAATATTTAAGCCTCACAATTAAGTTCATTGTAGCCTTCGGCATGTGTTTTCAATTGCCGGTTCTTTTGACCTTGATGGGCAAAGCCGGTTTGGTCAGCGCAGAAGGTCTGGGCAATGTGCGTAAATATGCCGTGGTGGCTATACTGGTGCTTGCGGCTTTGGTCACACCTCCGGATGTTATCACGCAGGTTATTCTGTTTGTGGTGGTGTACGGTCTTTATGAAGTCTCGATCTTTCTGGTGTCTCGGGTGGAAAAAAAGCGTGAAGAGAAGTTGCGCGCCGAAGGCTATTATGACGATGATGAGGCCGATGTTGATGAGGCCCATTTAGACAGCCAGATTGAGGAAAAAAATGGCTGATCCGATGGCGCGGATCGCTGATGCGCTCGAGCGTATCGCGCCTGCGCCTCTGCAGGCCCCGGATTTTGATGCCTCTGCAGCCTATGTCTGGCATGTTGCGCCTGACGCGCTGCATCCCGTTTCTGAAGTCTCTCGCGTGGATTTATCGCTCTTGGTTGGTATTGATCGCGCGCGCGATACGCTGCTGCAAAACACATTGCAATTCGCTCGCTGATTTGCCGCTAATAATGCACTGCTCTGGGGTGCACGGGGGATGGGCAAATCCTCTTTGGTCAAAGCCGTTCATGCGGCTGTGGTACAGGAGGAACTAGCGTTAAAAATAGTCGAGCTGCAACGCGAAGATCTGCCAAGTGTGGGCCGCTTGCTGAATATCTTGCGCCCGTCATCCCACCGGTTTTTATTGTTCTGTGATGATCTTAGCTTTAGTCACGATGACCAACATTACAAATCCTTAAAGGCAGTGCTGGATGGCGGTATCGAAGGGCGTCCGGAAAATGTTCTGTTTTATGCCACATCAAACCGCCGCCACCTGATGCCCCGTGATATGATTGAAAACGAACGCTCCAGCGCAATCAACCCCTCTGAAGCGGTAGAGGAAAAGGTGTCTCTGTCGGATCGGTTTGGATTATGGCTCGGGTTTCATCCCTGTTCTCAGGATGAATACCTTGCGATGATCAATGGCTATTGCGCAGCTTATGGGCTCACCCCTGAGCCCGAACAGATGCGGGCAGAAGCAATTGAATGGCAAGCAACGCGCGGCGCGCGTTCAGGCCGGGTGGCGTGGCAGTTTTTCATTGATCTTGCCGGACGCTCGGGCGTGCAGGTGAATTAAGCCAGCTTACAGCAAAACGGGCCTCGGTATTACGGCGGTATCGCATCGGTAACGCGGAGGCGCAATTTGCGCAGTTTTTAATTTAAATAATCCATCGGATCGACACTTTCAAAGCCTTTGCGTACTTCAAAATGTAGATAGCTGGGATTGCCTTTGCGAATTTTACCTATGCCTTGGCCCCGCGAAACAGCTTGGCCTTTTTCGACCGATATATCGCCGATATTGGCATAAACCGTTAGCAGATTATCCGCATGTTTCAGCACCAAAATCGGCACCTGATCGGCGTCCGCTGTTATGGCCGCAACGGTTCCACTTTCAGCGGCTACAACGGTGCTGCCAACAGGGGCGCTTAAATCAATACCATCGGTTTTACCCTTAACATACTCGCGAATAATTTTGCCTTTAACAGGATAGGCTAGGCGGCCGCCGCTTGCAGTTTGTGTGGGCTCAGTTACGGCGGGCGCGCTGGTTTCAGCAGGTTCCTCGACTGTTTCCGGCATTGGCTCCAAGGCGCTTGGCGGCAGAGGCGTTGCGCTGCCTTCCCCAGGCTCAGAGACAGGATCAGGGGAGGCCCCGACATTGTTGATAGTCGCCGGGACCAAAAGATACTGGCCTTCGCGAATGGTGAAATTGCTGTCCAGCGCATTCCAATCTGCAAGGGACCGGACCGAGACATTATAGAGCCTTGAAATGGTGAAAGCGGTTTCACCGCGACGCACTTTATGCCGGATCGGCTCAGCCAAAGGTTTGGCGCGGGGCTTGGTCGCTGGTGTTATGCCTTGATCTGCTTGATTAAGGGCGCTTTGGGCAAGCTCTGCGACATCAATTTCACTGCTATCAGCGCTTGTGGAGGGATCAGTGCCCGCGACGGGGTTGGGCAGGGCAATCACTTCGCCTGCGCGCAAAGGGTCGCCAGATCTAAAGCCGTTAAACCGTGCCAGCGCCGTGGGATCAAATCCAATCCGTTCGGCCAAGGTCGTCATTGTGTCACCAAAGCGGGCAATCGCCACCTGATAGTTTGGATAGGTAATGATGCCTCTGCTATCTGGCTGCGGTCTCTTGGCTGTAATTTCTTGCGCCGCAGAAGAGGTGTTATATTCATTATTTCGCAGATCAAGATCAAGTTGTGAAGGATCGCAGGCCGCCAAAAAATAGCCCGAGGTTAGAATAAGACCTGTGCGTCTAAAATAACCAACGGACATATTCACACTCCTTTAGTAAGCATATGGTTTTATATCGCTTTTGCCCCAATCTAGCGAGCATTTTTACAAAACTTAACTATCTTTACCTAAACCTTCAACAAGCGGCACAAAACGCACCGCTCTTAAATCATCATAATGATATCCATCTTCGGTGCGGGTTACGCGAATGAGGTTTTGAACAGTATCTGATTGCCCCACAGGAACCACCATTATGCCGCCCACTTTTAATTGTGCCAGCAACGGGCTTGGCGGATCTTCTGCGGCAGCGGTTACGATAATCCGATCAAAGGGCGCTTGATCCGGCAGACCGCGGCTGCCATCGGATAAAATGGGAATAATATTACTATAATCCAAGGCCTCAAAAAGCGCTTTTGCCTCATTAACAAGCGTTTTATGGCGCTCAACCGTATAAACGCGCCGCGCCAATTGGCTGAGAACAGCGGCCTGATACCCAGACCCTGTGCCCACTTCAAGAACCTTATGACGGGGGCTTAAATCAAGAGCTTGGCTCATCAAGCCAACCACAGAAGGCTGCGATATGGTTTGACCGCAGGCGATAGGCAGCGGCATATCTTCATACGCTCGCTCGGCAAAAAGTCCGCGCACAAAAAGTCCACGGTCGATTTTTTCCATTGCGGATAAGACGCGGGTGTCGGTCACACCTTTTGAACGCAGGGCAAACAGAAACTGCATTTTGCGTTCAGCTTCTGAGTTCATTCGATGATCCTTAAGGCATCAAGCGCACCATAATCAGTCAAATCTGCACGCATCGGTGTAACGGTGATATAGCCTTCTAAATTTTCAGCCGCGTCAGTGCCCGGTGCTGTTAGCACCTGCTGATCGCCAATTTGTGCAAATAAAAATTGACGTTTTGAAGCTGAGGTATAGGGGGACACGCTAAATTTACTGTTCCGGCGACGGCCTTGCGGGGTCACTTTGACCCCTTGCACATCCAAAGCGGGAAGCGGTGGAAAGTTAACATTGTAAAAAATCGGATAATCCTCACCAGAGGGCACCGTTTGCTGACATAGCTTACCTATCAGATCTGCGCCATGCGCAGCACTGGCCTCAAAGGGGTTTTCCAAATCTCGATTTTTGTGCCCTAGGTATTGCGATAAGGCAACAGAGAGCACGCCTTGTAGCGCACCTTCTAACGCCGCCCCAAGAGTGCCGGAATACAGGGCATTTTCGGCAGAGTTATTGCCGCGATTAACCCCGGACAATACCAAATCAGGCGGAGCGCTTTTGAGCACGTAATGGATGCCGGCCAAGACGCAATCGGCCGGATAGCCCTCAACTGAAAAACATCGCTCACCATGCTGAACGATCATGGCCGGATTGGTATAACTGATGCAATGCGCTGTGCCGGATTGCTCGCGGGCCGGCGCAACTGTCCAAACCTCACCATCTGAACCGGCAACTTCCCGAGCGATTGTTTGCAAAACCTCTAGCCCGGGGGCGTTTATGCCATCGTCATTGGTAACCAAAATCCGCATTGTTTTGCCCAGTGTTGCTCTGTTTTCGCCCCCTGCATAATTCAGACCAAGGCTTTGGGCAAGAGATCAGACCCCGAACAGGTCTGGTTAAAGGCCAAGCTCGGCCAACAGACGCTGTGCTTCGGCTTCAGGGTGCGTAAGAGGATCGCGATTTTCACCCGGAAAAAACCGCGCCCGTGTGGCCGTTGGCATTGGGTTAGGTTCCAAAATATGCACGCTAGGACCTGTCTTTTGGCTTTCAGCAGACCAGCTTTTCGCCAAAGAAATCTGGGCTGCTTTGCTGGCACCATAGGCACCAAAAAATTTTGTACCGGCTCGAGGATCATCGAAAAAGACGGCTTTGCCCGTCGCCCCCAGCAGTGGGGCTATATAGGGGATCAAAACGCCGGTGGCTGTGACATTCACAGCGACAGATTTCCCCCAGTCTTTGCCGTCTAAGGTGCTGGCTGGCGCCAGCGGTGCGGCGTGAATGGCGGTATGGGCCCAAAGATCAATCTGTCCCCAGCGATCATAAATAGATCTGCACAGCTGCGCCATTGCATCGGGGTTGGTAATATCCATCGGCGCAAGGGTCGATTGTCCGCCACTGGCTTGAATGCGGTCATCCAGCTCTTCCAAAGATCCGGTCGTGCGCGCGACCAAAACCAAATGATGGCTTTTGCCAAGATGCAGCGCTAAGGCTGCGCCAAGCCCACGTGAGGCCCCAGTGATCAATGCTATTTTCTCGCTCATGCGGTCTGATGATCAATTTACGCCGGCCCGTCAAGACATGGTTGTCAAACTTAGGAAATTTGC
>CABZJG010000110.1 GCA_902525995.1 Paracoccaceae bacterium
CTGTATTTCTTGACCACAAAAACTTCACCCACCCCAATATCCAAAGCGTTCTTCAACTGATGAGTGATCCGTTGAAAGGTGCCGTTAAACCACTAATTTCAAACATCTATTTCAGTATCGAGGCAGTAGCTATCGCTGTTTTTGTTGCCAGCCTTCGGCAATCCACGGGGCCGCATTGGCTTTGGCCAGTGGCTCGCGACCCAGGATATGATCACTGGCTTTTTCACCAACCATAGTCGACGGACCATTCAGGTTGCCATTGGTGATTTGCGGAAAAATGCTGCTGTCAGCCACACGCAAAGCCTCTACGCCGATCACCCGGTTTTCTGGATCAACCACGGCCAATGGATCATCAGAACGGCCCATTTTGCAGGTTCCACAAGGATGATAAGCGCTTTCCACATGCTCTTTAATGAACGCATTCAACTCTTCTTCTGTTTGAACCTGAGCCCCTGGCTGAATTTCATGTTTCACATAGGGCTGAAAAGCTTCTTGCGCAAAAATCTCACGGGTCAATTTTATTGCCGTGCGAAAATCAGACCAGTCCTTTTCGTTCGACATATAGTTGAACAGAATTTTTGGCGGCTCAGCCGGATCGCTAGACCGCAAAGTGACCGAGCCTCGCGATGGGCTACGCATGGGGCCGACATGAGCCTGAAACCCATGGCCTTCAGCCGCAGCTTGTCCATCATAGCGCACGGCAATGGGCAAAAAGTGATATTGCAGATCGGGGTAATCGACCCCAGCCGCCGATCGGATGAACGCCGCACTTTCAAATTGATTTGACGCGCCCGGCCCGCGGCGCGCAAATAGCCACTGCGCCCCGACCCAAGCTTTTCCAAGAAGGTTCCAGTATTTATAAAGGCTGATAGGTTGGCTCGCAGCCATTTGAATATAGAGCTCTAGGTGATCTTGCAGGTTCTGGCCAACACCGGGTCGGTCCGCAGCCACATTAATTCCATGCTCCGCCAAATGCGCAGCCGGGCCAATTCCGGACAGCATCAAAAGCTTTGGAGAATTGATCGAAGACGCGGCAATAATCACCTCACGCCGCGCCGAAATTGTCTCAATGCGGCCCGAACGGGCAATCTCAACCCCAGTTGCACGGCCCTCAACAAGCACAATTTTTCGGGCCAGCCCGCGCACAAGGGTGCAGTTTTGACGTTTCAGAGCGGGCTTAAGATAGGCATTGGCCGCCGACCAGCGTTGGCCCTTAAAGATGGTGTGCTCCATCGCGCCAAAGCCTTCTTGCTGATGCCCGTTATAATCGTCAGTGACCGGGTATCCAGCCTGCCGCCCCGCTTCGACAAAGGCGGTGACCAATGGGTTGCTACGTTTGCCGCGGGTGATATGCAGCGGGCCGTCTTTGCCCCGCCAGTCCGGGTCACCGCCATGACCTGCATCATCCCAATGCTCCATGCGCTTGAAATACGGCAAAACGTCCGCATAACTCCAGCCATCTGCGCCCATCTCGGCCCATGTCTCATAGTCGCGCGCGTGACCGCGCACATAGACCATTCCATTGATGCTCGAAGAGCCACCAATCACTTTTCCGCGCGGACAGGCCAGTTGACGCCCCCCCAGATGCGGCTCGGGCTCTGACCAATAGCCCCAATCGTAACGCGGCATATTCATCGGATAGCTTAAGGCGCCGGGCATTTGGATCAAAGGTCCGGCATCTGATCCACCAAACTCAATCACAATAACCGATGCACCTGAAGCACTAAGACGGTCCGCCATTGCGCAGCCAGCGCTGCCCGCCCCAACAATCACAAAATCCGCCTGCATGGTTGTCTCCGCAAAATTTGCATCGTCGATAGCATGCGTATTTGATCAGGTAAATAAAAACTCAAATGATCATTTAATTTTTTATCTCGCACTCGAATTTTATTGCAAAACATAGCGCAACACGGCACACCGAGCGCATGCAACGCATCAAAATAAGAGATATCCGCAACGCCGAGTTTATCGAAGCCACTTTGCAAGCGGTGCATAAACACGGGCTTGGTGCAGTCACAATGAGTGAAGTTGCTCAGGAAACCGGTGCGACTGCAGCCAGCATCAATTATTATTTTGGCTCTAAAGAACGGTTGATGGAAGCCACTATGCGACACCTTCTGGGACTTTTGCGTGCTGCAATGGTGCGAAATTTAAACGCTGCAAGCAGCCCATTGGACCGGCTTTATGCCACGTTGGACGCCAACTTTGATGATCACTTGTTTACAGCAGAAAAATGCAGCGTTTGGGTGCAATTTTGGGCTGCTGCGCCCTATGCGCCAGCCTTGGCAAGGTTACAGCGGCTTAACCGTGCCCGCGCGGCGAGCCATTTGCGGCATGACCTACGCCCATTAGTGGACAGAGATCAGGCCGCAACAATCCGGCAGACCTTGCAATCTTATATGGACGGTGTCTGGCTCAATACCGCCCAAAATGCTCTGGCGGTAAATCCGGCGTTGGCCCGCCGTGATGCCCGCGCTGTGCTTGATTTGTTGCTGGCATCGGATCAGTCGCCGCGCGGATAACGCTGCGCTGCCTCCAATTGATTGAGATCCATATGATTGCGCATAAACCGCTCAGAGGCCTGTTGTAGCGGTTGGTAGTCCCATGGGTAATACCCGCCTTGCCTCAAGGCGTCATAAACCACCCAGCGGCATGCCTGACTTTGGCGTACGGCGGCATCAAATGCGGGCAGATCCCAGCGCGCAGACACTTCGGCACTGAGTTGCGCATGAACCGCCTGATGCTCTGGCATTGCTGCAAGATTATTAAGCTCATTTGGATCTGCCTCAAGGTCGAATAACTGGTCTGGATCAATCGCACATCGGTTGAACTTCCACCGGCCCGAGCGCAGTGAAACCATTGGGGCGTATGACGCCTCAGCGGCATATTCCATCATCACCGGGGTGTGGCGCTCAGCGCCTTGGCCCAGTGCGACAAGACTTTCACCTGCGGTCCGTCCACGGGGCCACTTCATCCATGTCCACCCCTGCTAGCTCACAAAGCGTCGGGCAAACATCTATGGTCGACACTGGTACATCAATCAGGCCCGGCGTCATGTCAGAACTGCTGATCATCAAAGGCACGCGCGACGAGCCATCGAAAAATGACATTTTGAACCAAAGACCCCGCTCTCCAAGCATATCTCGTGATCAGAGACAAAAAGGATGTTTGCGCTTTGGCCGGTGGCATCAAGAACCTCAAGAATGTCACCAATTTTCTCATCAAGATAGCTAATATTGGCAAAATAGGCCCGCCGTGACCGTTCAATCATCGTGGCGGTAATCTCATAAGACCGCCAGTCATTGGCATCAAAAATACGCTGTGAATGGGCATCCTGATCCGAATAGGGCATGGCGGCGACTTGCGGCTGTAAATGTGCACAGTCGGCATAAAGATCCCAGTATTTTTGTCGCGCCACATAGGGATCATGGGGGTGCGTAAAGCTCACGGTTAAGCACCATGGCCGCGCATCAGCGCCCCGCACCAAATCATAAAGCTTGCGGGCGGCATGGTGGGCGACCTCGTCATCATATTCCAGCTGATTGGTAATTTCAGCAACGCCAGCGCCGGTCACCGAGCCCATATTATGATACCACCAGTCAATGCGCTCGCCCGGTTTTCTGTAATCTGGCGTCCAGCCAAAATCAGCCGGATAAATATCGGTTGTCAGCCTTTCTTCAAACCCATGCAATTGATCTGGCCCAACAAAGTGCATTTTTCCTGACAGGCAGGTATAATACCCAGCGCGGCGAAGATGGTGAGCGTAGGTTGGAATTGCAGAGGAAAATTCTGCAGCATTATCATAGACTTGATTTTTTGATGGCAATTGACCCGACATAAACGCCGCCCGCCCCGGTGCGCACAGCGGGCTGGCCGTATAGGCATTTGCAAACCGCGTTGATCGCTCGGCCAATCGTTTAAGGTTCGGAGTATGAAGCCACTCTGCCGGTCCGTCGGGAAACAGCGTACCGTTCAATTGATCGACCATGAGGATAAGTATGTTTGGTTTACGGGTCATTTTGGGCCCTCTGAAGTGGTTGAAGGAGGGACTGGGGTCAACCGCCTGCGCTGACCAGCTGTTTCACGCCAACTGAGAATGCTAATCGACGTTAAAATAATCGTTCCGCCCACAATTACCCAAATATCGACACCTTCCGCAAAAACCAGCGCACCCAAAAGAACAGACCATATCAGCTGCAAGAAATTTACGGGCTGGGTGACGTTCACAAGAGCGACAGCCAAGGCTCGGGTCATGGCATAATGACCCAAAGTGGCCAGACCGGCGACCACAAACAGGATCAAAACATCAAACAGGCTTGGCGGCACCCAAACCGACCAAGCCAAGGGTGCCAATCCGAGTGTTGTCACAAGCGACAGCATCACCACCACCACCGAGGCCGAAACTTGATCGCTGGCCCGCTTTGCAAGCAGATAAGAGCATGAAAAGAAGAACGCATTGGCCAGCATGGTCAAATGACCTGCACCCACCTCGCGAAATCCGGGCCGTAAAATAATCACCACCCCAACCAAAGCCACCATCACGGCCACCATGCGATCAAGGGCCAGTTTTTCGCGCAAAAACACCGCTGCGCCAAACATCACGCACACCGGGGTCAAATAGCTCATGGCAGTGACATCTGCGATCGGTATTCGCGCCATGGCAAAAAACCACAGTGTCACACCGATAGAATGGGCAGCCCCGCGCCCAACAAATACCCACATCAATGGTTTGGTGATGGCGCCGCGCTGCCAGCTGCGGCGAAATTCAGGGATCATTGGCACCAACAACACCAAGCCGAGCGCATAGCGTAAAAAGGCAGCTTCGGCAGCAGGGACCCCTGTGCCAAGATACTTGACCAAAGCTGTGACACCGACAAACAGTAGTCCACTGAAAGTCATCCATAGAATTGCACGAAAGGGCTGATAATCACTTGAGGCGCTCATCCCCCAAAAAGGCGTGAATTTAAAAGGGTGTGCAAGTCTTATTGCGACAAAATTAAACCAAATGCGATGCTAAACATCACAGCGGCAATCCCAATATCTAAAACCTGCCAGGCGCGCGGCCTTGCAAAGAAAGGTGCAAGCAGCCGGGCACCGTAGCCCAGCGAAAAGAAAAACACAAAACTTGTAGGATAGCGCCGACGCCAAAGACCTCTGGTTGCGCGGATTGCACGGCAATAGAGCCCAGTAAAACAACCGTATCAAGATAGACATGCGGGTTGAGCCAAGTCAGAGCCAAACAGGTCAATACCGCAGCCGGCAAGGTACTGAACTCACCTTCAGCATTGAGGCCCGTTCCACCGCGCCACGCGGAATAGAGGCTTTTCGCGCCATACAAGAACAAAAATATCGCCCCGCCATACCGCATCGCATCGATTACAATAGGCGCTGACTGGACAAACCGGCCAAAGCCGCTCACCCCAAGATAAATCAATAGAGCATCAGAAACAGAACAGGTCAGGCAAACAATAAAAACATAGCGCCGCAATAAACCGGCGCGCAGAACGAAATCATTTTGAGCCCCGATCGCAAGGATCAACGACAGCCCAAGACCAAAACCCGCAAAAAAAGCCTGCATCTATTCCTCTGCACTTCTGTGACACACTTCGGCGCAGATTAGTCTAGATCAAATTGATGCAACAGCCTCTAATTGACGGCTTTCTGGCTCGGTGGCGACATAAGATCCCGCCTTAGTGCTTGGGGCATGGGCCAAAAGCCCCCGCTCTAGCAGGTTCTTTAAACTGCGGTGGAATGTCGGTTGCGTCATCTCAAAAACCAAGGAATGACTCTTAATGTCATCCGAGCGCGCGATCCCCTCGCTTCCGGCTATCACGCTTTGAACAGCATAAAAGACATCTTTTTCATTTTGAGATAAATCTCCAAGTCCGAGATCCCGCTCCATTCCAAGCAACAGCGCGCGTAATTGTGCGACATTTAAGTATCTTTGGGTTGGCAGTCCCATGATTAAAAATATTCCTTCGTATCTTTTTTATATCCTTTTGTATGTTATTTTAAAACTAATTGCAATATTTATTGCTTAAATCTTC
>CABZJG010000111.1 GCA_902525995.1 Paracoccaceae bacterium
AATTACACCATTTATACCATTATTTTGAGCTAAAAACTCCCACATGCTAATGTTACCTTCAGTACCAATTTTAGCTTCGATCGCTTTTTTCAATGCAGTTGCATAAGCATATGATTTTTTATTGTCACCAAATACAGTCTTTACAATAATCATTAGTGTACTTGTTTTTTTCCAAATATCTTTTGTACCTTGTTCTGTCTTTCTAAGCACACGCTTAAAAGCTTCTTCATTGCTCTTACTTTTTGTTACAAAATAGTAAAATTCCAAACTAGCTTCCAATAGTGCATAGAGCGTATTAGTAGCTACAAGTTCTTGCTTGCTCCAAATCTCTCTTTTTGCTTCTAAATCGCTAAGCGTTTTTTCAATTGCTGTATCAAGTTCATTTACTAATTCAATTTTATTTTCGTTTGTCTTTGTCATTGCTTTTTCTCCTTTAATAGCAAGTTTTGGTTTATGTCGTTTTCCGTAACAACATATTAAATTTACTATAGGTGGAGCTATTAAGCGTCTGACGTGAAATAGAAAGTTTGATTGCTGATAACAGTAAATTTGATAAGGTGTTATCAAAACATAAAAAATTTATTGAGTGATAGATGCTTAGACGCAGTAAACGATTCTTTATCAGTCAACATCCAACTTTTGGCAGTTACAAACAGCCGGTAAAATACAAAGTTGAGCAAAGTCCATATTTTTGGTGGTGGAAAGCACTAACTAAAAGCCAATGCTATCTCAATCTCTGTTCAAAACGTTCTGTTCAAACAGACAGTAAAACAGACAAGAACATGCACAAAATATACAATGATTTTGGTGATGTGAGATACAAAGGTAATGAGCACAAAGCGTTTTGTGATTGGTGGAACACAAAGGTTAATGAATTTGAGATAAGAGGTGTTTATTTGTTTGCTGAGCCACTTATGCAAAACACAGTTGCAGTTATAGATGATGAAGAAACTGCAAAACAAGCTGTATCAGATCAAAGCTCTCTTTTAGTTCGTATTCCTAAAAACATAAGACGTAAAGATATTGATAGTCGTTTGAACACCATTTTTGATAAGGAAATGGATTTTGAAAAAGGTATACAAACACGCAATCCAAATAGGTCTAATGCCAAGTATAAGCTATCAAAAGTTATTAAGGATATTGATTTTTTGAAAACAGCTTTTGCTGTTTATGAGATGTTCGAAGATGCACAAGCAAAAGGTGAAAAACTTGAAAACTTCAAAGTAGCTAAAGCACTTAGTATTAAAGTGGAAAGTAAGATTGAAGATGAAGTAAAAGATATTGCGTATGAAAGAAGAGTAATATCGGTTGCAGTAACTAGAAAAAAGAAAACTGCAAATGATGCTATAGGCAATACAAGCAAAGGCATATTTCCATAAAATCTATTTCAGAACTCGTTTATATTTAAATCATGCTGCCCATTTTTCCGAAAAAGCTTCAGCTTGTTGTAGAACTGTTTGAATAGCAGCTGACTGTAAATCAGGCGGATACCCATATTTCCTAAGAATGCGTTTTACAGCGATACGAATTTTTGCACGTGCCATCTCGCTGTGATGCCAATCAATCGTTGCGTTGGAGCGAACAGACTGGAGTAACTCATGTGCAATGAGCTTGAGCTTTTTATCACCCATAACATCAACGGCGCTTTCGTTTTCCGAAAGGGCTTCATAAAAAGCGACCTCATCTTCAGTCAGACCGTCCTTGCCACGCTGCTCCATCTCAGCTCGGATCTCTTTAGCAAGTGCAATCAGCTCTTCAATCACTTGTGCCGTTGTTAGTGCATTGGTATGGTATCGGTTTATTGCTTCAGTGAGCCTTTCAGAGAAAGCTTTGGTTTTTACAACGCGCGAACTCAGCTTTGATTTAATCTCACCACTGATCAGTTTTTTTAAAGCCTCAAGTGCGAGGTTCTTTTTTTCCATACCCTCAATTTCAGCAAGGAACTCATCAGACAAAATTGAAATGTCTTGTGATTCCATACCGGCCGCCTGTAAAATATCTATAATTTCAGTTGATATTACAGCGCGACTAATAATCTGCTGCACAGCCAAATCATCATCTTTGGTCTTTTTCTTTTTGCCAACACTTTTAACCAGTGCAGCTCGAATAGCTTGGAAAAAACCAACTTCGTCACGTATTGCTTTGGCTTCATCACTTGAAGCGGCTAGAGCAAAGGCTTTGCTTAGATTTAGTGCAGCATCCGAGTAACGTTTGTGCGCCTGCTTTTTTGCCTCAGTAGATGTTTCTTTTTCAGCTGCTTTACGTTGTTCTTCTAATATCCACTCCATTGCACCAGCCATTACAGCCAAACGATTTTTTGCTTCACCTTTTAAGCCAGCCAAATAGTCAAAGCCAAATAACATATCTTTAACTATTTCATATTTTTCTATCATCACCGCAACGGCGTCGGCTTGGCTAATACCCGTCTTGCCCCTATCGCCACCTGAGTAGTTGCCCAACGCATTCTTTAGGCTTTGTGCAATGCCTATATAGTCCACTATCAGTCCGCCGGGTTTATCTTTGAATACACGGTTTACGCGGGCAATCGCCTGCATCAGGCCGTGTCCCTTCATAGGCTTGTCTACGTACATTGTGTGCATTGAAGGCGCATCAAATCCTGTAAGCCACATATCCCGTACGATAACTATTTTTAGACCATCGTCAGCCTTCTTTGCACGTTTAGCTAATAGGTCGCGTCTGGCCTTATTGCCGATATGCTGCTGCCATTCTTTGGGGTCCGAAGCCGATCCAGTCATTACGACTTTGATCTTTCCTTTGTCGTCATCAGTGCTGTGCCAGTCAGGCCGGATACCGATAATAGCTTCATACAGAGCAATGCAGATGCTCCTGCTCATACAAACAATCATTGCCTTGCCGTCCATTGCATCAACACGAGCTTCGAAGTGGTCGACCAAGTCAGCTGCCACCATTTTTAACCTGTCTTCAGCACCAACAAGTGCTTCGACACGTGACCACTTGCCCTTCTTCTTTTCTGCTTCTGATACGTCGCCATCGTGTGCAAGGTCATCGATTTCTTCATCGATTTTAGCTATTTCATCTTCGTCTAATTCAATACGGGCAAGCCTGCTCTCATAATAAATTGGAACAGTTGCACCATCTTCAACACCACGTTGGATATCGTAGATGTCGATATAATCACCAAATACTGCAGGTGTGTTTACGTCTGTTGCCTCAATTGGTGTGCCGGTAAAACCTATGAACGAGGCATTAGGGATTGCATCACGTAAATGCTTTGCAAAACCGTATGATACTTCGCCGCTCTCACTGGCAACCTTAGCTTTAAAACCGTATTGGCTGCGGTGTGCCTCATCAGCGATCACAACCACATTGCGCCGTTCCGTTAGCATTGGATATTCGCTTTCACCCTTTTCAGGTGCAAACTTTTGAATGGTAGTAAAGATTACGCCGCCTGACGGAACGGCCAGCAGTGTTTGCAAATGTTCTCTGTCATTGGCCTGCACAGGTGTTTGCCGAATAAGGTCTTTGCAACCTGCGAATGTTGCAAACAGTTGATCGTCCAAATCATTGCGATCAGTCAGTACAATCAGCGTTGGATTAGCCATCTGCGGATGGGCAATAACCTCGCCTGCGTAGAATGCCATCAACAGACTTTTGCCAGATCCCTGTGTATGCCAAATAACGCCAACTCTGTTGTCGCCGCTATTGTCTGTAGCGTTGATCGTACATTGCACCGCTTTGTGTACTGCATGAAACTGGTGATAGCCCGCTATCTTTTTAATCAGATCGCTGCCTGTGTTTTCAAACACCATAAATCCACGCAGCATTGACAACAGGCACTCTTTATCGAAAACGCCGTTGATTAGCGTTTCCAATTCAGGCACACCTTTTGGTGCAATATTTTCTCCATCAACGGTACGCCATGCCATAAAGCGTTCGCTGTCAGCAGTTAAAGAGCCAACACGCGCCAACAATCCATCAGATGTAATCAGCAATCCGTTAGTACGAAACAGCGATGGGATTTCGTCTTTATAAGTTTGCAGCTGGTTATAAGCATCATCGATAGTGGCATTTTCATCAACAGGGTTTTTCAGCTCAATCACTACAAGCGGTAGCCCATTAACAAACACAACCACATCCGGTCTGCGGTTTTTTCCACCTTCGATGACGGTGAACTGATTAGCTGCCACCCACTCATTCTTTGTGGGGTTTTCAAAATCAATCAGCTTGGCTTTGTCCGTGCCTATACTGCCATCTTCACGTTTTATATCCACATCAACACCGTCAACCATTAGTTGATGTAGACGACGGTTTTCTTCCACTAAACTTGGGAAATCTGTTTGTTGCAGTTTACGTAAGGCATAGTCAAAGGCATTGGCACTTAGATGCGGATTGATGGTATGAAAGGCTGTTTTGAAACGTTCGATTAAGATAGTTACATCATAAGCGGCACGTTCAGGCGCATCGCCATCGGGCGAGATATCTGGCCCATGCAATACCCCATAGTCTAACGCCTCCAACCAGTCTAAGCAGGCTTGTTCAACATGATCTTCTGTGAACTTTCCACTCATACAGCTTCCTCCACTGCACGTTCAGCATCCTTCACACGGATTTCACCAGACATGAGTTTTGGGAGGAGAGTGTCGCGTAGTTCAGCAAGGGTTTCATTCTGGTGATGGTTGGCGGCTATTTTCTTATACAGTGATGCTGCCTTTTTTTCGAATTGGTCCAATATAGAATTTTCGCAAATCGTTATTTGATGTTTAACAAAATCTGCTTTTTTAAAAAAATCTCTAGCACTGCCGGAACCCCAACCAATAACATGAGTGATTTTATCTTCAATAGAAAGATTAAGAAAAAACCTATAAGGAAAGCCTTTTGCAGGTCTAAAGCACCACATATTTTGGTTTCTCAACGCTGGCAGCATATGCGGAAATATATATGATGTCTTGCCCAAACTCGCAGCTACCATAACAACGTGAAAATCAAATGGTTCACATAAATATTTCTGATAATCTTCTGCAAATTTCTCAGGTAAATAAACATCGTCAGCAAGACGTTCGGCACTTCTGGCATCACCAAAATTTTTGGTTCTTAATACAAACAAGCCTTCTTTCACATAGTCGGAACTTTTAAAAGCGTATCCATTTAAAATTTTGGCCAATGAACCAAGCTCTTTACTTACCCAACCCACCGGTAAACCATCTTCACCAAATGAACTTGGAAACAGTGCAGCAGTTTCAGCATCCATATGTGCTGGTGCATTGCCAGCGGCTATTGCATGGACTGGGTCAAAATTCACAAACCAGCTTTTGAAGATCGCCCGCGCCATCTCTTCCAACGTTTCATTCATTCGGCGGTTGTTTTCAATCTTATCGTCGAGCGCGCCTAATACGGAAGCGATTGCTTTTTGATCTTTGATAGACGTTGAAGGAACATCAAAAGATTCTATCATTCCCTTAGTCAAAGCATTACGGGTTGCACCCGCAGCTGCTAAATTTAGCATGTGTGTCTGCATTTTAGGGTTTACTAGAAAATAGTGCAGATATTTATGAATCAATTTACACGGGTCAGGTCGAATGATTGCGACATGTTGATTTACACGAGCAGGCAGGACATCTTTGGGCACCTGACAAACACGTGCGACGCTATCACCAGTAATATTCAATAAAACATCATCTGGTTTTACGTCGACGTTCTGAAGTTGTTTTGCTTGTAAATCCGAAATGAAAGCCAAACCTGCTCTTACGAATAAGTTGTTATGGATATTTTGGCTTCGGATAAGAGAAAAAGGACCTTCCTCTAAATAACTTTCTTTTCCACCACGCGGCGTTGCGCCACTACCAATCTTCAAACAGCAATCACTAAGTTTCATTCTGTATCAACCTGAATAAGATTTAGAGATGACTCTATTTTTGACTGAAGCTCAGCCCCTGCTTGAAAATGTTGATTTAATTTAATTGAAAGCAACTCAAATTTTTCTTCAAAA